>JAETPK010000055.1 GCA_021771265.1 Oscillospiraceae bacterium | reverse complement strand
CTCGCGCTGCTCACAGAACACCCATACATCCTTGAAAGCAGCGATATCAGCACTGTTGAAATTAGACATAGTTGTTTTATCCCCTTTCTCAGATGATGTGCTTGGCGGTCAGAATGCCCACCAGCTTCTCGCAGGTCTCCTTGCCGTCACCCTCCAGCATCTGGCCGGCGCCCTTCTGGGGAGGCGTGAAGCTCTTGAAGATGTTGGTGGGAGAGCCCTTCAGGCCGATGGTGGTGGCATCAATAAGGGGATGATCCTTCAAAGTCTCATAATTAAAGGTAGACAGGGGCTTGCTGTAAGCCTCGAAGACACCGCCGACGCTCATATAGCGGGGCTCGTTCAGCTCCTTGATGCAGGTGACCAGGCAAGGAGTCTGGGTCTTGATGGTCATGTAGCCGTCCTCCAGCATACGCTTGACGGTCACATTCTTGCCATCGACGGCAATGTCAGCAGCGTAGGTGATCTGGGGCAGATTCAACTTTTCAGCGATCTGGGGACCCACCTGGGCGGTATCACCATCGATGGCCTGACGGCCGCAGAGAACGAGATCGTCATCCTCCACACCGATGGTGCTGATAGCAGCGGCCAGGACCTGAGAGGTAGCGTAAGTATCGGAACCGCCGAACTCACGGGCGGACACCAGGACGGCCTCATCGGCGCCCATAGCCAGAGCCTCACGCAGCATACCGGCCGCGGGAGGAGGACCCATGGTGACAACAATGACCTTGCAATCGGTGGCGTCCTTGATCTTCAGGGCAGCCTCCAGGGCGTTCATGTCATCGGGGTTGGTGATGGTCTGCATGGAAGCACGGTTCAGCGTACCATCGGGATTGACGGCCACCTTGCCGGAGGTATCGGGAACCTGCTTAATAGAAACAATGATCTTCATGTGAATCGTTACCTCCTATTCTTACTTCACGCCCAGGCGGCTGGAAATGACCATGCGCTGGACCTCGGAAGTACCCTCGTAGATCTCGGTGATCTTGGCGTCGCGCATCATGCGCTCCACGGGATACTCACGGGTGTAGCCATAGCCGCCGAACAGCTGGACGGCGCGGCGGGTCACATCGGAAGCGGCCTCAGCGGCAAACAGCTTGGCCATGGAGGCGTCCATGGAATAGTCCTCGTGCAGCTGCTTCTTGCAGGCAGCGGCATAGACCAGGTACTGGGCAGCCTGCATGCGGGTGTGCATATCGGCCAGCTGGAACTGGGTGTTTTGGAACTGGCTCAGGCGGCGGCCGAACTGGACACGCTCCTGGGTGTACTTGACAGCCTCGTTCACAGCGCCCTCGCCCAGGCCCAGAGCCTGCGCGGCGATGCCGATACGGCCGCCGTCCAGGGTCTGCATGGCGATCTTGAAGCCCTTGCCTTCCTTGCCCAGCAGGTTCTCCTTGGGAACGATGCAGTCCTCAAAGATCAGGTCGCAGGTGGAGGAGCCGCGGATACCCATCTTCTTCTCGTGCTTGCCGGTGGAGAAGCCGGGGAAGCTCTTCTCCACGATGAAGGCGGAGATGCCGTGGTTGCCCTTGGACTTGTCGGTCATGGCGAAGACCACAAAGGTGTCGGCCACGTTGCCGTTGGTGATGAAGCACTTGGAGCCGTTGAGGACATAGTGGTCGCCCTCCAGGACGGCGGTGGTCTGCTGGCCGGAGGCGTCAGTGCCGGCGTTGGGCTCGGTCAGACCGAAGGCACCGATCTTGCGGCCGCTCAGCAGGTCGGGCAGATACTTGCGCTTCTGCTCCTCGGTGCCGTTCTCAAAAATGGGAGCGCAGCACAGGGAGGTGTGGGCGGAAACGATAACGGCCGTGGTGCCGCAGACCTTGGCCAGCTCCTCCACGCACATGGCGTAGCTGAGAACGTCGCCGCCGGCGCCGCCGTACTCCTTGGGGAAGTAGATGCCCATCATGCCCAGCTTGGCCATCTTTTCGACGGTCTCCATGGGGAAGCGCTCTTCCTCGTCGATCTCCTCGGCCAGGGGCTTCACTTCGTTCTCAGCGAACTCACGGTACATCTTACGGAGCATCAGCTGCTCATTTGACAGATGAAAATCCATACCTTATACTCCTTTTCTGTGTGGTTTTACTTGGAATAATCGTAGAAGCCCTTGCCGGACTTACGGCCCAGCAGACCGCCGCGGACCATCTTCCTCAGCAGCAGGGCAGGACGATACTTAGAGTCGCCGGTCTCATTGTACAGGGTCTCCATGATGGCCAGGCACACATCCAGGCCGATGAAGTCGCCCAGAGCCAGGGGGCCCATGGGATGGTTGGCGCCCAGCATCATGGCCTTGTCGATGTCAGCCACGGAAGCAACGCCGGTCTCCACCAGGCCAATGGCCTCGTTGATCATGGGGATCAGGATCTTGTTGACGACGAAGCCGGGGGCCTCAGCCACCTCGACGGGGTCCTTGCCGATCTCCTGAGACAGCTTGTAAACGAAATCGAAGGTCCCCTGGGTGGTGTTGGCACCGCGGATGATCTCAACCAGCTTCATGCTGGGAACGGGGTTGAAGAAGTGCATGCCGATGACGGGGTGCTTCAGGCCGTTGCCCATCTCGGTGATGGACAGAGAGGAGGTGTTGGAAGCGAAGATGGCCTCGGGCTTGCACAGCGCGTCCAGCTCGTTCAGCAGCACCTTCTTGGTGTCCATGTCCTCCTTGACGCACTCGATGATCAGATCGGCGTCGGCGCAGGCGGCCTTCTCCTCCACCAGGATGTTGGCCAGCAGAGCGTCCACGGCCTCCTGGGTCATCTTGCCCTTGGCCACGCGCTTGGCAAGAGACGCGGCCAGCTTATCCTTGTGCTTCTGGGCGGAAGCGACGGAGCTTGCATACATCAGAGCGGTGTGGCCCTTCGCGGCGAAGACCTGCGCAATGCCGCTGCCCATGGTACCGGCGCCAAAAATTGCAACTTTCATGATTTTTCCTCCTGTTATTTCAATTCTTTGTTCGGTTTTTACGATCGACATCTGCGGGGGAAAACAGAGCAAATCCCTAGTTTGCCAATTTACTCACAATCTTTATTATAGGGTTGTGTCAGAAATTTATCAAGTGGAAAATGGATGTTTTCCACCCGTTTTTCACTTTTTTACACTTCATACAAAATACTCGTTAAATTTTATACAATTTTGTTAAGTCCTTAACACAGCGGCCCATCCCTGCCGCCGCTTCTCCGCCGGTTTGCCATTTACAGGAACGATTTCCTGTGTTAAAATGGGACCGCTGACACAAGGTCTTGTGTATTTTGACAAACGAGCATCCAGGAGGATCTTCATATGCGCATGCGAAAAAAGAAAAATCTGGTGCCCCGGATGGAGCGCTGCGGCACCTTCCTGATCCAGGACCCCTACGACATGGCCGGCAAATGGCGCCAGCTGATGCCCGATGCCCGAGAGATCCGGCTGGAGCTGGGCTGCGGCAAGGGACGCTTCACCGCCGGCACCGCCTCCCAGGAGCGGGACGTGCTGTTCATTGCCGTGGAGATGGTGCCCGACGCCATGGTGGTGGCCATGGAGCGGTGCGTGGGGGCCGGGCTCACCAACGTCTACTTCGTGGACGCCAACGCCGACCAGCTGCCCTACTTCTTCGCCCCCGGGGAGGTTGACCGCATCTATCTGAACTTCTCCGATCCCTGGCCCAGCAACCGCCACGCCAAGCGCCGCCTGACCCACGGCAATTTCCTGAAGCTGTACCGGAAGGTGCTGAAAATGGGCGGTCAGATCCACTTCAAAACGGACAACCAGCCCCTGTTCGAATTTTCCGTGGAGGAGATTCCCCGCTTCGGCTTCACCCTGTCAGAGGTCACCCGCAACCTCCATGAGCACGGCCCCGTGGGCGTCATGACGGACTACGAGGCCAAGTTCTATGAGCAGGGCCTGCCCATCAACCGGTTGGTGGCCACCATGGAGCCTTGGGAGGAGTCCTTCCCCTCCACCATCAAGGAGGTCCGGGAGCGGTGGCTGGACACCTTCGCGGCGGATGTGTCCGAGGAGGACCTGGGCAAGCATGTACTGGCGGGCGGCAATTACCTCTGGCATATCTTCTCCTGGAAGCTGGTACCCTGCCTGGAGGGCGGCGCGGCCCGGAAGGCCCTGGCGGAGCTGCCGGGCAGCGAATGCTACCGGTTTTATAAGGAGTATCCCCCTCAGGACCAGCCCCGGATCAAGGCGCTGTCCATGGCGGAGGCGCTGGAGCTGGCCGACCGGAGCGCGGACACGTATACCCAGTTTGACGGTGCGGACTGGTATCTGGTGGACAAGGACTTCACCTGGACCTATGTTCACACCCACGAGGAGGCCTGCGGACCTTATTTCTGCAAAGTCTCCCGAATATAAGAACAGCGATCCCCCCGCCGGAGCCGGCGAGGGGATCGTTTTATGTTTCATGTTCCTTCCCGACAGAAGTCTTGGAATTCCAGGACCTTCGGCGCAGCCAGAGCGTAAGGCCATACACCGCGGAGCCCAGCGCAAATCCCACGACCGCATAAGCCACCAGTCCCAGCGTCATATCGCCGTAAGTATTTGCAGAAAGCACGACCCACCAGAACAGCACAGCAATGATGCCACTGTAGGCGGTGACCTTCCAGCCCTTCGGCGCCTTTCTGCCCGCGTGCCGGGCCAGCGCGCCCAATGGCGCCGTGGGCAAACAACAAAGGAACGACATCAGCAGCGCAAATCCCGCTTCCCGTAATGCTTCCACAGTCACCCTCTCCTTTTTCAAAAAATCAACCTTCTCACTGTCATGATAGCATACCCATCGGCGACTGACAACAAAAACAGCGATCTGGAACGTTCCAGATCGCTGTTTTATCCTGGTTGAGACCGATCAGGCCTTCTTGGCGATCTCGGTCAGCTGGGTGAAGGCGGCGGCGTCGTTGACGGCCAGCTCAGCCAGCATTTTGCGGTTGATCTCGATGCCGGCGGTCTTCAGGCCGTGCATGAAGGTGGAATAGTTCATGCCGTTCATCTTGCAGGCAGCGGAGATGCGGGTGATCCACAGGGAACGGAAGTCACGCTTCTTCAGCCGGCGGCCGGTGTAAGCGTAGGTCAGGGACTTCATGACAGCCTGGTTGGCAACACGGAAGTGCTTGGACTTGGAACCCCAGTAGCCCTTGGCCATCTTCATTACTTTATTTCTTCTCTTGCGCGTCATCATCGCGCCCTTAACTCTAGCCATTGTAAAAGCCTCCTATTCTAAACGTATCGTGTCTTACTTGTAGGGGATCATCTTGCGGACGACATCCGCGTTGGTGACGTCAGCATAACCGCCAGCCCGCAGACGACGAGTACGCTTGGTATCCTTCTTCGTGAGGATGTGGCTCTTGAAGGCCTTGGCGCGCTTGACCTTGCCGGTCTTGGTGAGGTTGAATCTCTTCTTGGCACCGCTATGGGTTTTCAGCTTAGGCATAGTAGTAGCTCCTTCCGTGTGTTTGAAAAATCTTGGTGATTTATTTGCCGGACTTGGGAGACAGGAAGATGGACATCATCCGTCCCTCCAGCTTGGCGGGTTTATCCAGATTGGCGGTTTCGGCGCACTGTTCGGCAAAACGGTCCAGCAGGTCCCTGCCGATGTCGGTATGGGCCATCTCACGGCCGCGGAAGCGGACGGAGACTTTCACGCGGTTGCCGTCGGCGATGAACTTCTGGGCATTTTTGAGCTTCGTGTTGAAGTCGCCAACATCGATGCCCGGAGACATCCGGATCTCCTTGATCTCGACCACGTGCTGGTTCTTTCTGGCTTCCTTCTCCCGCTTGCTCTGCTCGAAGCGGAACTTGCCGTAGTTCATCAGCTTGCAGACCGGGGGGACAGCCTGGGGCGAGATCTTGACCAGGTCCAGTCCCTGCTCATCGGCGACCTTCAGGGCCTCCGCGGAGGACATGATGCCCATCTGCTCACCCTCGGAACCGATCAGGCGGACTTCTTTGTCGTTGATCTCCTCATTCAGTTCATGCACTTGCTTACTAATGGTCGAAGCACCTCCATCCAAAAATCACAAAACGCGGATACCTGATGGCATCCGCGCAACAACAAACCACCGGAAACGGCGGTCTGGTAACAACGTTGTTGACCTCTTTGCCTGGGGCTGGAGGTGAGACGGATGCGCGCCTTCTTTGTTTTGCTGATTTAGTATACCAGCCGTCCCCGGCTTTGTCAACCACATTTTTTGTTTTTTTGAAAGTCCGTGTATAGTTTTTTCCCGTTCCGGCCACAATACAGCCGTACCAAGTCACGAAAGGAGATTCAAGCAATATGCAGAATCGTGAAAACAAGCAGGACCAGCAGAACAACCGCAATCAGAACCAGCAACAGCAGAACAACCGCGACAGCAAGCAGGACCAGCAGAACCGCAGCCAGAAGGAAAACCGCAAATAAGCACTCCGTTTTGTTTACGGAAAAGCAGCCGCCCCATGGGGCGGCTGCTTTTTTGCCGTGCTTTCCCTCAGCGGATAAATTGCAGGTTGCCGTCCACCCGGCCACCGATGCCGTTCACAGCGCAGCTGCTGGAGAACTGCCAGTAGTCCATCTGGTAGTAAAAGCTGGGACTCAGCTTTTCAGAAGACGCGCTCTTGTACTCGGGATACCAGTACAGATACGGCGCCAGGGCTCCCTGGTCATATTTAACGTAGCTGACATACTGTCCGGCATACACCATGGCGTCATAGCCCGCCTCCTCGATGCGCTGGCAGAAGGCCGCGGCGCAGGCGGTGGCCATTTCCGGAGACGTGCCGTACACCCGGTAAGAGGCGTCGTGCATCTCCCAATCGTAGGCCACAGGACCGTCGATGTCGCAGTCCTCCAACAGCTCCAGCACGAACTCCGCCTCCTCGATGGCCTCCTCCACGGTGATGGCCTGGGCGAAGAAATACACGCCCGTCTCCAATCCCGCCTCCATGGCGCCCCGGATGTTCTCTTTATAAAAAGCGTCCTGATTCAGTGATCCGGAGGAATAGCCCCGCAGGCCCACCCGGACCATGACGAACTCCACACCGTCATCGGCCACGGCCTCCCAGTCGATGGTCCCGTTCTCACTGGCCCGGTTCTGATAGGCGGACACGTCGATGCCGAAGCGGGTGTCAAACTCATCGCCGGTGTACACCAGCCGGTCGCCCTCCCAGTAGAAGTCCCCGTCATACAGGCGGCTGGGCTCGGCGTCGGCATATACCGGATAGGGCTTTCCGCCGTACATCAGATATTCCCCGGTGGTCTCACCCGGTGTATAGACCTCACTGGGCTGGATACCGGGCGTCGGCTCCTCCTCCGGCAGCTCCGGGTCGATGATGCCCGGCTCCTCCGGCTCCGGTTCCGGCATATCCTCCGTCTTCACCACCGTTGGCGTCACGGCGCTGAAATTGAGGATGCTGCCGCCCACCACCACATTGGTCAGCGTCACGGCCCCCGTCACGCCGGGGGCCAGGATCAGATTGCCGGTGATGTGCATATCCACAAGGGATGCGCCGTCGGCGCTGTTCACCATGACGCTGCCCTCCACATTTCCGGAACAGGTGTCCGGCGTCTGCACCAGCACCTGGATCATGTTGTTCATGATGTTCACGATCTCCGCCCGGGTGATGGGGTCCGTGGGGCGAAAGCGCCCGTCAGGACAGTCGGTGATAAAGCCCCGGCCTGTCATCTCCCCCACTGCCTCCTGGGCGTAGGCGGCGATCTGGTCCGTGTCGGAATAGGGCAGATAGGCATACTCACTGGCGGTGATGCCGAAGGCCCGGGCGATCATGGTCACTGCCTGCTGGCGGGTGATGGAGCTGCCCGCCAGTGCCTTGCCGTCATTGCCCAGATAGACGCCGGAGGCATGGAGCTTCAAAATGGCGTCCTCCCAGTAGGTGCCCGCCGTGTCGGAAAAAGTACTCGCCGGGGAAGCGGTGCGGAATTTCAAAAAGCGGTCCAGGATGCCGGCGAAGGCGCCCCGGGTGATGGAATTGTCCGGGCGGAAGGTGCCGTCCTCATAGCCGGTGATGAGCCCGTAATTTTCGCTCCACTTGTTAATGGCGGTCTCGGCCCAGTGGCCCTCCGTATCGGTGAAGGCGGCGGCGTTGGTGACGGTGAGTCCGGCGGCCAGCGTCAGGGCCGCCAGGCATTTTAGCAGTCGAAATTTCTCCATGTCAGTCCCTTTCTGTCGAATCATCAGTGAAAAAAACACCGCAGCCTCGAAAGAGCTGCGGTGTTATGTTACCTTCTCTCAGGCATTGAGCAGCGCCGTTTTTATTATAGCGAAAGCCCCTTGCCCGGTCAATACACAAATACGGTTTTTTCCTGCGGCAGGAAATTATGTCAAACATCCCTCCCGCCGGCGGGGCCTTCACTAAAGAGACGAAGCCTGCCGCTCATTTGTTCCCTTCCGGGAAACGATCAGCGAAACGCCTATCACGTGGCTGCCGCTTTGTACATCTTTTTCATTTTGAAAGCGCAGTCTGACTTGAGAGGGTGGCTCCATCTCTCCGTGGTCCTCCCAGGGAATGCAGTCCTCCCGGAACACCGACAGGGCCAGTCCAATGAGCCCCATGGTCACCACCGTGAGCAGATTGCCCGTCACCAGCGGCATGGAAACAGAGAACAGCACATAGCCCAGGTTCTGCATAACACTGAAAATTACCTGCAAAGCCAGCGGCACGATGACCGACAAGGCCACCAGCCGCCCCGCCTGGTTCTTCTGCCGCAGGCACTTCCGCAGGAGCCACGCCAACAGTCCCGCCACCGCCAGCACCAGCAGCAGGAACGGCAGCCAGCCCAGTTTATACACGACCGTGGTCAAAAGAAAATCGGAGTCCCAGGCCGGTACGGTCCACTCGTAGGGATAAGGCGAGCCCGCCTCGCTCCAGCTTCCCTCTCCCAGCCATTGGGAAACGGAAAGAGCTTTGCGGACCCAAACTGCCTGATATCCGCTGCCAAGCGGGTCCAACTCCGGGTGCAGGAACATCCGCAGGCGCTCCTGACACCAGCCGCTTTTGCAGACATGCCACACTACGCCTCCGGCGATGACGCCCGTCAGGCCCAAGGCCGCTGCCGCGGTCCGCTTTTTGCCCACGCCGAACCAATCCGCACCGGCGGCGGTCAGGAGCAGGACAAAGCCTGTCATCAGCAACAGCAGGACACCCATGGTATATGGTGCTAAGCACCCGATCACTGTCAGAGGGACGCCGCCGAGTACAGCGAGAAGGAATCCCTTCCACCGTTTGCCTCGACAGTGGTACAGCCAGACCGCGTACACCGTTGGATAGAGCAGCACCACATAGCGGGTGAAATAGGACGTGTTGTTCATGTAAGGTGAAAATTCCAGGGACAGAATCCCCAGCACAAGAGCAGCCGCACACCCCCACCGGGCATGGCGGGTCAGCCAGGTGTAATCCAGGAAATAGGCTCCCAGCAGGCAGACGGTCCCCTCCACCAATGCGATGGCTGTGCGAATCATACGCCCGTAGATGTAGCCGTCATAATATTCCATGCCAGAAAAGGTGAACCACATCCGCAGCAGTCCGCCCAGCAGAGCCAGCGCCAGCGTGGCCGCCAGCAGCTGCCACTGGGGCTTTGGCCGGTGGACCCGGTCCAGTTCCGTGCCAACCTCCACCGGGTCGCCCATCTCCTCCACCGCCAGCCGCTCCGCCGCCTCCGGATCGTGCCCCTCCGCCCGGAAGGCGTCCCGCTGGTCGGTCAAGTGCTGCTCCAGCTCCCGGACCACCACCGGACGGGCCCGCCTCCAGCGGATCTGTTCCTGGACAGTGTCCAGGTATGCCCGCATGGTATCAGCCAAAGCAGGCGCCCCCTTTCAGCACCCGGCCCACGGCCCGGGCATAGGTGTTCCAGCGCTCTTCTTTCCGCCGCAGGGCCGCGCCGCCCTCCTTTGTCAGGTGATAATACCGGCGGGGCTTTCCGGCGGCGGCCTCCCGCTCATAGGCGGTGACGTAGCCCTTTTCCTCCAGCCCGTGGAGCAGGGGGTACAGGCTCCCCGCCTTCAAGTGAAAGGTGTCGTCACTGCGGCGCTTCAATTCGTCTATCATCTGATAGCCGTATTTGTCCCCGTCCTCCAGCAGCTTCAATACCAGCAGCCCCATGCTGCCGCTGACCAGGCTCTTGTCGATCTCCATAACTGCCTCCTTTATATAGATCATCTATATAATATATCGATAATCTATATATGTCAAGATGGAAATGAGCGGGGTCTCCCCCGCCCGTTCCTTTACTTTTTCCGCACCGGATAGCAGACCTCCGTGACGAACTCATCGGGATCATCCGTATCATAGGGGCTGACATGGTAGATGTTGAAGGCCGTGCCGTCAAAGGCGTAGCCATTGGCCTCCACCCAGGCGGCCACGGCGGCGTTGACCTCGCCGATCTGGTCATAGCTGCCCTTGCAGACGGCGGAAGCCACCTCCACCTTGGGCATGGTCTTGAACTTCACGTGCTCCGTGTCGGGGTAAGTCCCCTTCACGGACTTCTGAATCTCCACGTCCACGTCCCGTTCTTTGTACTCCCCGTCGTAGAACAGCGCCACGCACAGGCAGGGGTCTCCATCCTGGATGCGCAGGTGGGCGGTCTCCTTCAGGAAAATGCTCCACAGCTGGCCCTCCAGTTCATAACTGGGGATAATCTGCCGGACGCTGGCCACATAGCGCTCCGGGATGGTCTTGATGCTCACATCGTATTTCATAGGTTCATCCTTTCTCAGCCGTTTCAAGGCTGTGTCCAGGAGCCGCAGCCGCTGCGCCGCCTCCTCCGCCTGGAGCCGGGCCGTCTCCCGCCGGGCCAGCAGGCACCGCTCCAGCGCCGCCCGGTCCTCCCAGCAGCGAAGCGCCTCCGCCGCGTCGCAGAGCCGGAAGCCCATGGCCTTCAGGGCGTTGATACGGCCGGCTGTGAACAGCTGGGCCTCGCTGTAATAGCGGTAGCCGGTAAGGGGGTCCGTGGTCTCCGGCGTCAGGAGACCCAGCTCATCGTAGTGGCGCAGCATCCGGATACTGATCCTGGACAGTTTTGAAAATTCGCCGATTCTCAGCATATTGAGGTCCTCCACATCGATGTGATCTTGAGCTCAGGTACAGCATACGCCCTGCCACAGTGGGAGAGTCAAGAGGAAACCTCAAAAAATCTGCCCGCGTCTTTTCGACGCGGGCAGAGGCGTTATTCCACAGTAACAGATTTCGCCAGATTCCGGGGCTTATCGATATCGCAGCCCCGCTGCAGCGCCACATAGTAGGCAAACAGCTGCAAGGGCACCACGCCCAGGGAGGGCTGCAAAATGGGATGGGTCTCCGGCACGGCGATGACGGCGTCCGCCGTCTTACCCATCTTCTCCCGGAAGCCCTCCGTGGTCAGGGCCAGCACCTCGGCCCCCCGGGCCTTCACCTCCACCACGTTGCTGATGAATTTATCAAACAGCGGCGCGTAGGTGCCCAGGGCCACCACCAGGGTACCCGGCTCGATGAGAGAGATGGTACCGTGCTTCAGCTCGCCGGAGGCATAGGCCTCCGAGTGGATATAGCTGATCTCCTTCAGCTTCAGGGACCCCTCCAGGCCCATGGCATAGTCCAGGTTCCGGCCAATGAAGAAAATGGAGTTATGATTGAAATAGCGGGATGCAAAATACTGGACATTGTGGACATCCGCCAGCCAGCCTTGCAGCTTTTCCGGCAGCAGCTGGACCTCTTGGATGATGGCGTCGTACTCACTTTGCTCCACAGTGCCCAGCAGGTCCGCCAGATACAGACCGATGAGGTCCATCAGCACCAGCTGGGTGGAATAGGCCTTGGTGGTGGCCACGGCGATCTCCGGCCCGGCCCAGGTGTACAGCACGTCATCCGCCTCCCGGGCAATGGAGGAACCCACTACATTGACCACGGCCAATGTCCGGGCGCCCCGGCGCTTGGCCTCCCGCATGGCGGCCATGGTGTCCAGCGTCTCGCCGGACTGGCTGATGACGATGACCAGAGACCTATCATCCACCAGAGGGTCACTGTACCGGAACTCCGAGGCCAGGTCCACCTGCACCGGCCGCCGCAGCAGCCGCTCCCAGTTGTACTTGCTGACCATGCCCACGTGGTAGGAGGAGCCGCAGGCAATGATGAAGATGCGGGAGATGTCCCGGACCTGCTCCGCCGTCAGGCTGAACGTGTCCAGCACCACCCGGCCGTCCCGGATACGGGGGGACACGGTCTTGCGGATGGCCTCCGGCTGCTCCAAAATTTCCTTGAACATGAAATGGGGATAGCCGCCCTTTTCGGCGGCGGTCACGTCCCAGTCCACCTGGTGGCGTTCCTTTTCCACCGGCACCAGCTCGTCATCGAACACGTCGATGCTGTCCGCCGTCAGCACGGCGATCTCGCCGTCGTCCATATAGGCCACATCCCGGGTGTGCTTGATGATGGCCGTCACGTCGGAGGCAATGAAGTTGCCGTCTTCGCCGTAGCCCAGGATGAGGGGACTGTCCTTCCGGGCGGCGATGAGGGCGTTGGGATAGTCGGAGCAGATGATGCCCAGGGCGTAGGAGCCCTGGATGCGGCGCAGGACCCGGCCCACGGCTTCCAGCATATTGTGGCACTCGTTATAGTGGTATTCCAGCAGCTGCGCCACCACCTCGGAGTCCGTGTCGGAGGTGAAGGTGACGCCCAACTTTTGCAGGTGCTCCTTGATCTCCAGATAGTTTTCAATGATGCCGTTGTGGACCAGGGCGATCTGCCCGTTCTCGCTGACGTGGGGATGGGCGTTGATGTCGTTGGGCTCGCCGTGGGTGGCCCAGCGGGTATGGCCGATGCCGAGGCACCCCTCCAGATCGGCGCCGCCGTGGATCATATCCGCCAGATTTTTCAGCCGGCCCTTGGTCTTCCTCACCTGTAGGCCGCGGCTCTCGGACCGGACGGCCACGCCGGCGGAGTCGTACCCCCGGTACTCCATCCGCTCCAGTCCGTCCAGCAAAATCGGGGCCGCCTGACCGCGGCCCACAAAGCCAATGATTCCGCACATAGTTTACAAAATTCCTCCTGATAAAAGCTTTATCAAAAGGACAAATGCGCAGCCACTTGTCTCTTTCCCCGCGGTCACAGTCTCTCTGTTTTGCGGTCGCCCGCATATTTGCCGGCTGTGTCACATGTCCGCGGCCACGGAGGGGCATCCGCCGAATTCTTCGATCCCGCGGCATTGCCGCGGACCGGCCGCGGACCTTCGTCCCCTGCCGGTTCCCCCCGCCTCGTCGTCCCGGAAGCGCCTGCTTTCCGGGCACATGGCGCTTGTGATGGGCCTTGCCCATGATCTCCTTTCACCGCTGCGATTTGGTCCAGTATATGATAAAAACCGCAAAAGCGCAATAGCCGGACACACAAGAATACTTTCCCCGCCGCCGGAAACACTGTTGGAATGGAGGGGAAACACCTATGATCACAGCATTTGTCCGTACCGTCATTTTATACGTACTCATCACCGCCGGGCTGCGGCTGCTGGGCAAGCGGCAAATCGCCCAGCTGGAGCCGGTGGAGCTGGTTTTGACCATGATGATCTCAGACCTTGCCACCGTGCCCATGCAGGATTTCGGCATTCCGCTGCTCTCCGGCGTCATCCCTATTTTGACGCTGCTGTCCCTTTCCATGCTGCTGAGCCAGCTGTCTTTGCGCAGCCTCCGGTTCCGGGAGCTGGTGTGCGGTTCTCCCGCCGTGCTGATCCGAAACGGGCAGGTGCAGCAGGCGGCCATGGCCAAAAACCGCTATACCCTGGACGAGCTGCTGGAGGAGCTGCGCCAGCAGGGCATCACCTCCGTGGCCGATGTGAAATGCGCCGTGCTGGAAAACTCCGGCCAGCTGTCCGTGCTGCCGGTGACCGCCCAAACGCCCCCCACGGCGGCCCAGCTGGGGCTGGAGGTCACGGACGATATGACGCTGCCGCTGGTGCTCATCAATGACGGCCGGCTCCTGCGGAAGCATCTCACCGCCCGGGGGCTGGACGAAGCCTGGCTGCAAAAGGAGCTGAAAAAACGCCGCCTCTCCTCGCCCCGCCAGGTCTTTTTGCTGACGGTGGACGAAAAGGGCAGCGTATTCTGCGTGGAAAAGGAGGCGGAGGAATGAAGCGCTTTTTTCCTCCGCTGGCGGTGCTGGCGGCCATTTTGGCCCTGTCCCTGTGGAACGCCCGGGTCATGGAGGGGCAGACCGCCCGCCTGCGGTCACAGCTGCTCCAGGTCCAGACGCTGGCCGCGGCGGAGGATTGGCAGGGCGCGGAAAACGCGCTGGCGGACAGCTACGCGGACTGGAGCAGCCGCCAGACCTACCTGCACATCGTCACGGAGCATGACGCCGTGGACGACGCCGAGGCCATGTACCAGCGGGCCAGGGCCTTTGCCGCCGCCCGGGAAGCGGCGGAGCTCCAGGCGGAGATCACGGACCTGCGGGACCAGCTGCGGCTCCTTTCGGAGATGGAGGCCTGCAGCATCCGCAACATCCTATGAGCTTTATTTTTCGCTGAGCAGCTTGTTCAGCTCCGCCATGAACGTGTCGATGTCCTTGAACTGGCGGTATACGGAGGCGAAGCGCACATAGGCCACCTGGTCCACGTTGCGCAGGCGGTCCATGACCCGCTCGCCGATGGCATCGGTGCTGACCTCCCGCTCCATGGAGTTTTGGAGGTCCTGCTCGATCTCCTCGGCGATCTTCTCCAGCTCCGCCAGGGGGACCGGCCGCTTCTCGCAGGCACGGATCATGCCACCCAGCACCTTCCGGCGCTCAAAGCTCTGGCGGCTGCCATCCTTTTTCACCACCACCATGGGCAGGCTCTCCACCGTTTCATAGGTGGTGAACCGCTTGCCGCAGGACAGGCACTCCCGGCGGCGGCGGATGCTGGCACCCTCGTCAGCAGGGCGGGAATCGATGACCTTGCTCTCACTGAAACCACAAAACGGACACTTCATAGAAAACCTCCTGACCAATGTCACTGCCGCCGCTGGCGGCCTGCGTCCTGATTTGTGGGTATTATATCACGCCGCCGCAAAATATGGTATCC
>JAETPK010000151.1 GCA_021771265.1 Oscillospiraceae bacterium | reverse complement strand
TTGCAGCTATCATTCTTTGCTTGTACTTGTATTGTAGCGGATGGGATGCTAAAATGCAAGAAAGGAAGCTGAAAAAATTACTGGCTATTTTTGTACAGATCGCCAGATACAGGGAATATTTTTCCGGCGCCATCCGTCGAAAATCGCAAGAGGTGATCAAAATGAAACGAATTTTACCGCTGCTGCTGGCGTTGGCGCTGCTGGCGGGATGTGGAGCAGTGACACTGCCGTCAGACGAGCCTGTTGCCCCGGCGAGGCCGGAACTGGCGGAGACGCCGTACCAGCCCTCCGGCACAGGGCCTTTTATGGAGCTGGAACGGGAGACTTACGACCCGTCCCTGACCCAGTACACCTATTTTATCCGAAATGCCACGGAGGAGACGGTGGAATTCGGAGAGGAGTATGCCATCCAGCGGCGGGAGGACGGAGTCTGGAAAGATCTGACCCTTCGGAAAAACGCGGGGTTCACCGCCATCGGCTACGCCCTGAAACCTGGTGCTGCCCAGGCGCTGACCTGCAGCCTTGACCTGTATGAGGAGATACCGCAGGCGGGAAGCTACCGCTTGGTGAAAACCGTAGGCGGACAGACGCTGTATGCGGAATTTGAACTGGGGGAGAGCGCCTACACCGCCGACACCCCCTACGGCTTTAAGCCCTTGGAGGACCTGCCGGAAACCTATGGCGCGGCCCAGGCAGCGGAATCCGACGTGGTGTTCACCGGGGACGGCGTAAAAAACGACGGCGCTGTGGAGGAATTCCTGTATAAGGTCAGCCTGGGCGTGCCCTGCCAGCTACGGACGGTCCAAGATTACGGCGAAGGGGCCGTTATGGTCATCGATACCGTCTATGAAAACGACCATTTCCTCTGGCGCGTGTGGAACGGAGGAGACGAGGTGCCCCGGCAGCGGTATTCCTATCTCGTCACCGACGGGGCGGACTTGTATCTCTCCAACGGCGCCGACTGGGAGACCGCCCAGCGGTATGCCAACAAGGAGCTGGCCTGGCTGGTGCCTGCGGGGACGGCGGGGCCCGCGGCAGTGGAGACCGTGGATGCCATGACGGCGGACCGGCTGGCGGGGAACACCGCCCGCTACCGGGTCTGGTCCGCCGACGGCGCATGGGACGCCTTCCTGACAGAGGACCCCACGGAGTTTGGCGTAGGCTGGCGGAAGGATGGTGAAGGCTCCGGCGGCAGAATATATGACCTTCAGGACTGGGACGGCCTGGAGACTGCCATCTGGGGCCTGGAGTGGCGGGAGGACGGCAAATTGCTGCTGTTTTGTGAGACTGCGGACGGCGGCAGCAGCCGCCTGACCTTCGACCCGGCCCGTGAAACGATGGGCTAAAAGCACCCTGTTTTTGACAGAGAAACATTTTATCTTGCA
>JAETPK010000054.1 GCA_021771265.1 Oscillospiraceae bacterium | reverse complement strand
CTCCCAGCTGAGCTACGCCCCCGTTTGCCGCCGAAACCTCAGCGACAAATGGTATTATACCATAAATCCTTAAATTGTAAAGAGTGATTTTTTTCGGAAAACGAAAATTTTTCAAGCGCCGGTGGCATGATCTCCTTCTCCGCCTACCACTGGGGCCTGCGGGCGCTGTGGGAGGGGGAAACGGGGTGGCATGACCTGGTTTACGCGCTGGCGTCCCATGAGGCGAATGAGCGGGCGGAACAGATGAAGTGGATGCATGACAAGGCCAGGGTGAAGGTCGTAAAGACCACCTGGGCAAAAAAATAAAGCCGCCTGGCCGGACGGCTTTATCAACACCAAATAAGGATGAATACAAGCGCGAGAAAAGCAATAAGACAAGCAGAAAAAATCAGCTTGGATTTTGTCATCTTATCCATACGCTCACAGCTTTTTATAAATATGGATTATCAAATTAAAAGATATGGAATGGAAAGAAGAAAAAAATTGCCATCATAATGCCCATCATGATATAGAACCACTTCTGATTGTTATCCATACGCTCACATCCTTTTATTTAAGTATAGATTGTCAAACCGCGAAAATCAATAGGAAGGAGGAATATGATGCCAGATTTCCCTATTGTGATCAAGGCGACAGATCAGTTTTCCGCCGCTATGAAAACCATGCGGGACTCCACCCAACGTTTTACCAAGGATATGGAGGGCATGCAGTCCAGGCTAGAAGAAGCGGAAAACAGTTTGCCGCGACGGGAAAAGGAGCGGCGGTCTTTTCCCGACGGGATTTTTCCAATATACGCTGTAAAATGATGGAAAATCACAACTTCGGGAGGGACAGGCTGTGGGGCACGGTCAGATCATATTGGGACAGGAGCAGCGGCGCCGGCTGCTGGCCATGGGCATCCGCTTTTTCCTGGCGGCGGCCCTGACCGCCTGCGGGACGCCGGGGGGGTACGCTCCCTTTGCCCTGGGGTGCGTCGCGGCGGCCGGCGGAGGACCGCTGGGTGCGGCGGCCCTGGCGGGCACGGGGCTGGGGGCGGTGCTGTTTCTGCGCTTTTCCAGGGCGCTGCCCCATATGGCGGCGGCGATCCTGCTGTTCACCGCCGCCCAGGCCTTCCGGGGCAGCCGCCTTTTGACCAAGCGGCGGATCGTCGCCCTGACGGCGGCGGGCATCTTTTTGGCGGTGGGGAGCATTTACGTCATTCAGTCCCTGGCGCCGCTGGACAACGCGGCCCCCTGTGCCGCGGCGGCGGTGCTGACGGGGCTTTCCGCCTGGTATTTCCATCCCCTGCTGGAGCAGGAGCGGGAGCGGCTGGAGCCGGACAGCCTGCTGTTTTTGGGGGCCGCGCTGCTGCTGGCCCTGGCGGATGTGACGGTGGGAGAGCTGTCCCTGGGCCGGGCGTTTTTGAGCCTGCTGCTGCTTTACACCGCCTGTCAGCGGGGCGGCGCCGCCGGCGCCGCGGCGGGACTGGGCGTCGGCCTTATGACGGATCTCTGCACCGGCTCCGGCGGCGTGCTGTTCGGCGGGGCCTACGGGCTGGGCGGACTGCTGGCCGGACAGGGCGGCAGCCGCAGCCGCGCGGCGCTGGGGTATTTTGCGGGGGTGTTCACAGCGCTGCTGCCGGTGAAAAACCAGCTGGCAGTGCCGCTGTTGCTGGAGGCGGTGTTCGGCACGGGGGTATTTTTGATGCTGCCGGGGCGGCTGTTTAACGGCAAGCGGGTGCTGCGCGCGCCGGCGGCGGAGGGCGCTGGGGGACGGGAGCGGCTCCGGACCCAACTGAACCGCACCGCCGCGGCCCTGCGGGACCTGTATGACAGCATGAGCCGGGGAGCGCCGCCCTCCACGGAGGAAAATCCCGCCGTCGTTTTCGACCGGGCGGCGGAGAAGGTGTGCCGGGGCTGCGCGCTGTGCGACCTCTGCTGGCAGCGGGAGTATACAGGGACGTTCAATGCCCTGAACGATGCCACCCCTTACCTTCTGGAGCGGGGGCGGGCCATGGCCAAGGATCTTCCCGCCTATTTCGCGGACCGCTGCATCCACCTGCAGGACCTGCTGGCGGCTATCAACGGGGAGCTGTCGGCCTTTTTGCTGCGGCGGCAGTACCGGCGGCAGCTGGAGGAGACCCGCCGCAGCGCCCAGGGCCAATATGCCCAGCTCAGCGACCTGCTCAGCGCCACCGCCGCGGGACTGGGAGAGGCCGTTCCGGCCTCGGCTCCGGCGGCGGAAAGCCGCATCGGCGCCGCCCTGCGGCCCAAGGAGGGGGAGAGCGTCTGCGGAGACACCGTGGTGTCCTTCCGAACGGAGGGCGGGCAGCTCTGCCTGCTGCTGGCGGATGGCATGGGCAGCGGGGAGGGAGCCCGGAAGGAATCCGCCCTCACCTGCCGGCTGCTGCGGCAGTTCCTGGAGGCGGGCATCGAGCCGGAGGCGGCCCTGAAAACGCTGAACGCCGCCATGGCCCTGCGGGGGGCGGAGACAGGCAGCTTCACCACCGTGGACCTTATCACCTGCCGGACGGAGACAGGGGAAACGGCTTTTTACAAGTTCGGCGCCGCCCCCAGCTACGTGAAAAAGGGCGGCACCGTCCGCCGCATCACCGGCGGCACCCTGCCGGTGGGGCTCCGGGGCACACCGGCGTCCCCGGATGTGACTCGGGCCACCCTGGCGCCGGGGAGCTTTGCCGTCATGGTCAGCGACGGGGTGGCAGACCCTGGCCGGGACGAGTGGCTGCAGGATCTGCTGGCCGGCTGGGAGGGGGAAGACCCCCAGGAGCTGGCGGGCCTCATCCTGCGGGAGAGCATCCGCCGGGAGGGTCTGCAGGACGACTGCGGCATCCAGGTGCTGTATCTGCCCAAGACCAATGGAAAAAGCGTGTAGCGGCGGTATAAAATTGCTTCCGCTGAGACAAAATGGAACCATCAAACTGTGGATACAGGAGGCGTGAAGCGGATGGTGAAAGGTATTTCCAGACGGGTGGTCGTGGTGGACTCCCCGGATCAGCGGTATTTTGAGCAGGCGATCTTCATTGTGCGGAACGACGCGGCGGGAGAGGGCGTCACGGCCCAGGCCCTGGTGGAGGAGGCGCGGCGGGTGGCACGGAATTATGCCGGCGGCGACCACGGCCGGTTCAGCCGGACGTGGCGGGAGCTGACTCCGGCGGTGTATACCCTCATCGGCGCGGGAGGCATCGGCCTTGTGTGGATGCTGGCCTCGTTGGTATGATAAAACGGCAGACGCGAAAGCGTCTGCCGTTTCGTTTGGTCAATGGTCAGCTGTCGTGAAATACTGCCGGGTGGCTTCCGCGTCGGCAGCGATCTGGGCCTTCAGGGCATCCAGAGAGTCGAAGCGGACCTCGTCCCGCAGGTGCTCGAAAAATTCCAGGCGCAGCGTCTTTCCATACAGGTTCCCTTCAAAATCCAGCAGGCAGGCCTCCACGGTGACATCCGTGCCATTGTTGACCGTGGGCCGGGTGCCCACGTTGGTGACGGCGGCGTAGCTGACGCCGTCCGGAAGCGTGGCCCGGGTCACGTACACACCGTGGCTGGGCACCAGCACATGGGGCGGGATGATGAGGTTTGCGGTGGGATACAGGCGTGAGGAGCCGATGCCCCGCCCGTGGCGGACGGCGCCCGTCAGGGTGTGGGGGTGGCCCAGAAAACGGTTGGCCCGGCTGATCTGTCCCAGCTCTACCAGACGGCGGATGTACGTGGAGCTGACGGTAATGCCGCCTACCTCCACCTTGGGGATGATGTCGCAGCCGAGGCCCAGCTCTGCGCACTTTTCCAACAGCAGCTCCGGAGAGCCCTGGTTTTTGTGGCCGAAGTGGTGGTCGTGGCCCGCCACCAGATGGACGGCGTGGTAGCGGCCCACCAGGATCTCCGTGACGAAATCCTGCCAGGAGGTGGTCATCATCTCCCGGTCAAAGGGGACCATGATGACCTCCTGGATGCCATATAGCCGGCGCACCAGCTCCCGCCGGTCCTCCGGGGAGTTGATGAGCGGGCAGGGGACGCCGGTGACCACCTCCTTCGGCGGCCGGTCAAAGGTGAACACCGCCGGGGCGACGCCTCGCTGGGACGCTGCCTCCACAGTGCGCCGCAGCAGGGCGGCGTGGCCCAGATGGACTCCGTCAAAGAAGCCCAGGGCAATGACTTTTTCCTTGATGGACATGGCGTTACGCTCCAAAGAAATTCTTGATGGATGTCAATGTACCGCCCTCGGCCCGGGACAGGCACAAAAACGTGCCGTCCAGCCCGCGGACACGGTACGTGCCGTCGGGCGTGCCGGGAAGCGTGATGGGATTGCCGCAGCGGACCCGCTTTTCCTGCCTGTCTGACCGGACGGTCACCGCCGGGTATTGGACAAACAGGCTGTCCGTGGGCAGGAGCAGGGCCTCGCCCCGTTCCTGCACCTCCTCCAGCGTGACGGCCTGGGCCAGGGTGTATCCGGCGGCCATGGTGCGGCGGAGGGAGTACAGCGTGCCGCCGCAGCCCAGAGCCTGGCCGATGTCGTGGCAGAGGGTGCGGATATAAGTGCCCTTGGAGCAGACGCAGCGGAACATATAATCCGTCTCACTGGCCTGCTCCAATAGCTCCAGCTGGTAAATGGTGATGCTCCGGGGCTTCCGGGCCACCTCCTGGCCCTTGCGGGCCAGGTCATAGAGCTTTTGCCCGTTGATCTTGATGGCGGAATACATAGGCGGGATCTGCTGGATGGGTCCCAGAAAACGGGCCATGGCGGCTTCCACCTCCGCCCGGGACACGGTGACAGGCCGGGTCTCCAGCGTTTCACCGGAGATGTCCTGGGTATTGGTCACCTGGCCAAGCCGCAGTCCGGCCATATATTCTTTGCGGCTGTTTTCCGCGAACTCCACCGCCCGGGTGGCCTGCCCCACAAACACCGGTAGCACGCCGGTGGCCATGGGGTCCAGGGTGCCGCCGTGGCCCACCCGCTTTTCATGGAGTATGCCCCGGATCTTGGCGCACACATCCATGGAGGTCCAATTTTCAGGCTTGTCGATAATGAGGATGCCGTTGGGCATGGCACACCTCAGCTTTCGTAGTCCGGCGCCGTCTGGGCCACTGCCGCCAGGATCTGCCGCTTGCCCTCGGCCCAGGGAGCCTCCACCGTGCAACCTGCCGCCGCCGCGTGGCCGCCGCCGCCCAGCATCCGGCACACCTGGGTGGCGTTCACCCGGGCACCGGTGCGGACGGATACCTTCCAGACATCCGGCCGCAGCTCCCGCATGGTGACGGCGCAGTCCACACCTTCTATCTGGCCGCCCAGAGCGGAGAGATCCTCAGCGTCGCTCTCCGTGGCGGAGAACTGCTCCATCAGGGACATGGGCACGGACAGCACCGCCACCCGGTCATGGTCATAGAACTCCGCTGTGGAGAGCATGGCGCCCTCCAGCTGCATCCGCTTGCGGCTCTTGGTGCGGAAAAACACCTTGTTGACGGTGTGGTAGTCGATGCCAGTGGCCATCAGGGCCGCCGCCACCGCATGGGTGTTGGACGTGGTGTTGCCATAGGCGAAGCAGCCGGTGTCCGTGGACACGGCCACGTACAGCGGCAGGGCCATTTCCGCCGTGATGGGTCCCAGATGGGCCAGAATGCTGTATATGAGTTCGCCGCAGGCCGCCGCCTCCGGGCGGACGATGTTGGCCGCGCCGAACTGCTCAAAGGAGGGATGATGGTCGATGGCCAGGTCAATGCGGCTGGCATAGGCCTTGGCGTTCTCCGGCAGCAGGCCCAGTGTGGCGATGTCCGTGGACACCACCTTGTCCGGCAGAAAGTCCGCCGGGGCCTCATAGGGCCGGGCGTAGGGGACGGTGGTGGCGGTCAGCTCCGGATTGGGCAGGAGATAGGCCGTTTTGCCCAGGGCACGCAGCCCGGCGCACAGGGCGGCGGCGCAGCCCACGGTGTCGCCGTCGGGACGGACATGGGTCAGAATCAGCACGCGGTCAAAGCTCCGTAGCAGCTCCGCGGTCTCGGAAACAGTCAGCATGATTCACGCCTCCTCGTCCGGCAGGACGGTGTCGTTGTCGGGATTGACAGGCTTGACCTTGCTGGGGTCCCGCAGGACCTCCAGAATGTGGGCGCCGTGCTGGATGGAGTCGTCGGCGACAAATTGCAGCTCCGGTGTGTAACGCAGCTGCAAGGCCCGGCCCAGTTCCCGGCGCAAAAAGCCGGAGGCGGACTTGAGTCCCTTCAGGACCTCCTTTTCCCGGCTCTTGTCCAGAGCGCTGACATATACCCGGGCATAGCGCAGGTCCCCGGTGGTATCCACCCGGATGACGGAGACCATGCCGGAGGAAACACGGGGGTCTTTTAAGCGGCGGAGCTGGTCGGCCAGCTCCCGCTGGATCTCTTCGTTGATACGGCCGATTCGATTGCTGGGCATGAATGGGCCTCCTTTCTAAAGGTAAAAAAGAACCGAGACGGCGACGCGGTCGCCGCCCCGGTCTAGTATTTGCGTTACTGGGGAATTTCCTCCATAGTGAAGCCCTCAATCATATCGCCTGCCCCATGAAATTTTATTTCATGGGGACCCGGACAGGAACTTGCGCGGGACAAATGAATTGCCCCGCGCCAAGGTTTTGCGTTGCAAAACGCTTGGACCCGCTGGCGCGGGGAGCCGCTTTGCGGCTCAGGAAGGCGACTGGAAGGAAGGGGGGCGATGGAACGCGGCAGAAGTTACTGGGGAATTTCCTCCATGGTGAAGCCCTCAATAATGTCGCCTTCCTTGATATCATTGAACTTCTCCACGGTCATGCCGCACTCAAAGCGCTGAACGACCTCCTTGGCGTCATCCTTGAACCGTTTCAGGGAAGCCAGGCTGCCCTCGTGGATGACGATGCCGTCCCGGACCACCCGGACAGAGCAGGCCCGGACGATCTTGCCGTCCAGCACATAGCAGCCGGCGATAGTGCCCACGCCGGAGACTTTGTAGGTCTGGCGGACCTCCGCGTGGCCCAGGACCACCTCCCGGTACTTGGGAGCCAGCATGCCCTTCATGGCGGCCTCGATCTCGTCGATGCAGTCATAAATGACCCGGTACATCCGCATATCCACGTTCTGGCGGACGGCGCCGTCACGGGCGGCGGCATCGGGGCGGACGTTGAAGCCCACGATGATGGCGTTGGAGGAGGCGGCCAGCATCACGTCGGATTCGTTGATAGCGCCTACGCCGCCGTGGATGACGCGGACGTTGACCTCGTCGTTGGAGAGCTTTTCCAAAGAGGCCTTCACCGCTTCCACGGAGCCCTGGACATCGGCCTTGACGATCAAGGCCAGCTCCTTGCGCTCACCGGCCTGGATCTGGTCGAACAGATTCTCCAGAGACACCTTTTGCACCGGCGCGGCGGCCTTGGCCTTTTCCTCGGCCTTGCGCTGCTCCACCAGCTCCCGGGCCATTCGCTCGTCGGCCACGGCGAAGAAGGGGCTGCCGGCGGTGGGCGCCTCGGAAAGTCCGGCAATCTCCACGGGAACGGAGGGGCCGGCTTCCGTCAGGCGGATGCCCTTGTAGTCGGTCATGGTGCGGACGCGGCCCACGGCGGTGCCGGCGATGATGATGTCGCCCTGCTTCAAGGTGCCGTTCTGCACCAGCAGGGTGGCCACGGGGCCGCGGCCCTTGTCCAGACGGGCCTCGATGACGGTGCCCTGGCCGGCGCGGTTGGGATTGGCCTTCAGCTCCTGGACCTCTGCCAGCAGCACCAGGTTCTCCAGCAGGTTGTCGATGCCGATGTTCTTCTTGGCGGAGATCCTGCACACGATGGTATCGCCGCCCCATTCCTCGGGCACCAGGCCGTATTCCGTCAGCTGCTGCATGACGCGGTCGGGGTTGGCGTTTTCCTTGTCGATCTTGTTGACAGCCACGATGATGGGGATGTTGGCGGCCTTGGCGTGGTTGATGGACTCCACGGTCTGGGGCATGATGCCGTCGTCGGCGGCCACCATCAAAATGGCGATATCAGTGATCATGGCACCGCGGGCGCGCATGGAGGTGAAGGCCTCGTGGCCCGGGGTGTCCAGGAAGGTGATGGGCTTGCCGTTGATCTGGACCTGATAGGCGCCGATGTGCTGGGTGATGCCGCCGGCCTCGCCGGCAGCCACGTTCGTGTTCCGCACGGCGTCCAGCAGGGAGGTCTTGCCGTGGTCCACGTGGCCCATGACAACGACGACGGGGGCCCGGGGCACCAGGTCCTCCGGCTTATCCGCATGGTCATCGATGAGCTTTTCCTCAATGGTGACCACGACCTCTTTCTCTACCTTACAGCCCAGCTCCTCGGCGATGATGGCGGCGGTGTCGAAGTCGATGATCTGGCTGAGGGAGGCCATGACGCCGTTTTTCATCAGGCACTTGACCACCTCGGCGCCGGTCTTCTTCATGCGGCTGGCCAGCTCGCCCACGCTGATCTCATCGGGGATCTGGACCTTCAGGGGCGCCTTCTTGGCGATCTCCAGCTGGAGCTTGCGCATCCGCTCAGCCTCATCCTGTCTGCGCTTGTTGGAGAAGGTCATGTTGCCCCGTCGTTGGTTGTTGCGGAACTTTTCCTTGCCGCCCTTTTGCTGCATCCGGGCGCCGCGCTCGCCGCCCAGATCCTCCAGACGCTCGTCATATTTGGCCAGGTTCACATCGCCGCCCTTGCGGGTATCCACGATCTTCTTCTGGGGGACGCGGGTGGTGGGCTGCTGCACCGGCTTTGCCTGCTGCTGGGGCTGCTGCTGTGCCGCCGGCTTGGCGGCGGGAGCGCCGTGGCCGCCCTGGCCGCCCTGGCGGGCAGGCTGCTGGGCGGGTCTCGCCTGCTGCTGGGGCTGCTGCTGCGCCGCCGGTTTGGCGGCGGGAGCGGCCTTGGGGGCCTCCTTTGCCTTTTCCTGATAGGCGTCGGCATAGATGACCTGGATGTTGGCCACCTGGTTGTGCTGGGTCAAATAGTCGAAGATCACAGACAGCTCGTGATCCGACAGGACCTGCATATGGTTTTTGGGAGCGGCCACGTATTTGGTCAGGATCTCCGTGACCGTCTTGGTGGGCAGACCGAAATCCTTTGCCACCTCGTGCACTCTGTATTTTTCAATACCCAATCAAAACACCTCGTTATGTTCCAACCCGAGGGCTGGGAGATTTTTCACAAGTGACTGCCGCAACAGGCAGGTCAGGACTCCTTTTTCCGGAAGGAGCCCTTGCCCTTTTTCACAGGGCGGCTGTGGGCGTAGGGATTTTCCGCTGCCCGTGCTCTGGGACGATTTTCCCGGGAGGGCCTGAAGGACTTTTTCCGGGAGACGGCGGCCTTGGGCCGGATGGCCGGCGCCGCGGGGGGCTCGGGGGCCGCGGAGGCGGCAGGCGCCTTTTGCTTCCGCTTTCCCTGGCGGATATTTTTTTCGTGGGCCAGCTGCTCGGCGCGGCGTTCCGCCGCCCGTTTGGCTTTCAGCTCCAGCTTGGCGGCGGCCTCGCCGTAGGGCGCCGGGTCCAGGTCCGCCAGGCGGCGGACCACCGCGTTTGCAAGGCCGATGTCCGTCACCGCCACGATGGCGGCGGAGGAGCGGCCCACGGCCTTGCCCAGCTCCGCCTTGGTGAAGGGGAGCCGGAGCCACAGGCACTGGCCGGCCTGGGCGAAATGCTCCACCCGGCGGCAGGTGTTGGGCGCGGCGTCAGAGGCCACCAGCAGCACCCGGGCGTCCCGGGCGCGGGTCACGGCCTCCACCGGCTCCTCGCCTACGGCCAGGTTGCCGCCCCGCAGGGCCAGGCCCAGCAGGGAGAGAATGTTATGACTGTCCATCCGTGCCTCCCAGTTCCGCCTCCATGGCGTCATACACCGCCGCGGGGATGGCTGTTTCAAAGGCCCGCTCCAGGGCCCGGGACTTCCGGGCTTTCCGCAGGCAGTCCACACTGTGGCACACATAGGCGCCGCGTCCGGGCTTCTTGCCGCCGAAATCCAGGGAGACCTCGCCCTCCGGGGACTTCACCACCCGCAGCAGGGCCCTTTTATCTTTCATTTCCCGGCAGCCCACACACTGCCGCTGGGGGATCTTTCTTGGTTTTGGCATTTGTCAGACCGCCTTTCCGGTTGGATTACACGCCGGCGGGATCGTCCAGGATCTCCACGTTGTCCTCGTCCACGTCTTCCTCGGGGTCCTTGTAGCTCTGGGGCTTGATGTCGATCTTGTAGCCGGTGAGCCGGGCGGCCAGGCGGGCGTTCTGGCCCTCCTTGCCGATGGCCAGGGACAGCTGATCGTCAGGCACCACGCAGCGGCAGGCCTTGCCCTCGTCGGCCATCCACACATCCACAACGTCGGCGGGAGCCAGGGCGGCGGCGATGAACTGGGCAGGGTCCTCGCTGTATTTGATGATGTCGATCTTCTCGCCCCGCAGCTCTTCCACGATGCTGCCGACCCGCTGGCCCTTGGGGCCCACGCAGGCGCCGATGGGGTCCACGTTCTCGTCGTTGGACCACACGGCCATCTTCGTGCGGCTGCCGGCCTCCCGGGCGATGGAGCGGACCTCCACGGTGCCGTCGTAGATCTCGGGCACCTCCAGCTCGAACAGGCGCTTGACCAGGCCCGGATGGGTCCGGGAGATGAGCACCTGGGGGCCGCGGGTGCTGCGGCGGACCTCCACCACGTATACCTTCACGTGCATGCCCTCGGAGAGCACTTCACCGGGGACCTGCTCGCCGGCCATCAGCAGCGCCTCCGTGGACTCGCTGCCGGTGCCGATGCGCAGGCTCACATTGCCGTTGCGGGGATCGATGCGGGTGACCACACCGGTTAGGATCTCGTGCTGCTTGGAGTTGAACTCATCATACACCATGCCCCGCTCGGCTTCCCGCAGGCCCTGGATGATGACCTGCTTGCCGTTGCCCGCCGCGATGCGGCCGAACTCCACGTTGTCTACAGGCAGGTTGATGATGTCGCCCACCTCATACTTGGCGGAGATGTGCTTGGCCTCGTCCACCAGCATCTCGTTGTCGGGGTCCACGTAATCCTCTTCGGCCACCACGTTCTTCTGGACGAACATCTTCAGGGTCTGATGCTCCACATCCACATCCACGATGACGTTTTCCACACCGTCGTGGTCCCGCTTGTAAGCGGTGGTCAGGGCCTGGATGATCTTATCTAGCATAAAGCTCTGGGGGATGCCCCGCTCCTTTTCCAGCAGGGCCAGAGCGGCAAAGATCTCAGAGGGGTTGAAGCCCACAGGCTCCTTTTGCTTTTTACCTTTCATTGGTGATTCTCCTTTTATCTTGATACGTCTTTTTCAAACGATGCGTGAACCGGTTAAAATTCCACCCGCAGGCGAACCAGGGCCACATCCTTCTTGGGGAAGGTCATGTCGGCCTTGCCCACGGTGACGGTGACGTCGCCGCTGGCTTCGTCGTATGCGGCCAGGGTGCCGGCGAATTCCTTTCGGCCGTCCAGGTTCCGGTACAGCTTCACCAGCACGGGGCTGCCCATGAACCGGGCAAAATCAGCGGGCCGCTTCAGCGCCCGCTCGGCGCCGGCGGAGCCCACCTCCAGGGTGTAGCTGCCCTCAATGGGGTCCGCTTCGTCCAGAAGGTCGCTGACCTTTCGGGAAATGGCCTCGCAGTCCAGAATGTCCACGCCGCCCTCCTTGTCGATCAGGATGCGCAGATACCAGGTGCCGGCCTCCTTCACATATTCCACATCCCACAGGGTGCAGCCCTGCTCGGCAATGGCGGGAGCGGCCAGCTCCGCCGTGAGTTCCGTGATCTTTTTCATGGGAAAACTCCCTTCATTTAGCAGTATTTGGAAAATTTGCCTGGGGCAAAAAGGCCAACAAAAAGAGCGGACCCTGGGCCCACTCCACATACCTTACTCTTCTAACATACACACCATACCACAGAGAAAGGAAAAGCGCAAGTCTTTTATCGCGGTTTCTTTATAATATTGTGTGAAAAAAGAGACCGGATATGCGGCATCCTGCATATCCGGCTCCGATTTGTCAGTTTTTTGCAAGGTGGGGCCGCTTCACCGCTTTCGCAGGGCCGCCGCCAGGCAGGACAGCAGGAAAAGCCCCAGGTTTGCCGCCACCACGGAGGCGCCCACCGGTGTGGACAGGACGAAGGAGGCGGTGAGGCCGGCACAGAAGCAGGCCACGGAGGTGACGGCGGAACAGAGCACCACGCTGCGGAAGCTCTTGAACAGCCGCATGGCCGTCAGCGCGGGGAAGATGACCAGGGAGGAGATGAGCATGGCGCCCATCATCCGCATGCCCAGCACGATGGTCAGGGCTGTCAGAATGGCCAGCAGGGTGTTGTACCGCTCCACCTTCAGGCCCGTGGCCCGGGAAAAGCTCTCATCGAAGGTGACGGCGAAGAGCTTGTGGTAAAACAGGACAAACAGCACCAAAACCGCGACACACAGCACAACAGACAGGGCCACGTCCGTCTGTGTCATGGCCAGAACGCTGCCGAACATGTAGTTGTCCACGTCCGTGGTCATGCCGGTGGTGCGGGAGATGACGATGATGCCGATGGCCAGGGAGGAGGCGCTCATGACGGCAATGGCGGCGTCGCTGTTCCAGTGGGGGTGGCTGGCCATCCGCAGCAGGAAAAAGGCCGCCAGGACCACCACGGGGATGGAGAAGTACAGCGGCGTTATCCCCAGGGCCACGGCGATGGCCAGGGCGCCGAAGGACACATGGCTGAGGCCGTCGCCGATCATGGAGTACCGTTTCAGCACCAGGGACACCCCCAGCAGGGCGGCACACAGGCTCACCAGCACACCGGCGATGAGGGCCCGCTGCATGAAGGGATAGGAAAACATTTGGAGCAGGTCCATCACTCCACCTCCCGGAAACGCCGCCCCTGGGGGGAGGCCAGATATTCCGCCGCCGTGCCACAGAAGCAGCTGCTGCGGCCGATGTGCAGCACGGTGCGGGCGCTTTGCAAAGCGGCCTTCAGGTCGTGGGTCACCATGACGATGGCCATGCCCTCTTTTCGGTTCAGGTAGGACAGCAGCTTATACAGGTCCTGGGCCGCCGCCGGGTCCAATCCGGTGATGGGCTCGTCCAGAATGAGCAGCTTGCTGGCGGCGCACAGTGCCCGTGCCAGCAGCACCCGCTGCTGCTGGCCGCCGGACAGGTCCCGGTAGCATTGGTCCTTCAGCTCCAGCACCCCCAGCTTGCCCATGTTCATGAGGGCGGTGGACTTTTGGGCGGGAGAGTAGAAAAAATGCATTCCCTTTTGATTGAGACAGCCGGAGAGCACCACCTCATACACGGTGGCGGGGAAATCCCGCTGGGCCCGGGTTTGCTGGGGAAGATACCCCAGATTTCCCCGGCGGATGTCCGGAGACCGCCAGATCTCCCCGCTCTGAGGCGGCAACAGGCCCAAAAGCCCCCGCAGCAGCGTGGATTTGCCGGAGCCGTTGTCGCCCACGATGCAAAGGTAGTCCCCTTCCCGGATGGAGAGGCTCAGGTGGGTCAGTACGCTCTGGCCCTCGTAGCCCAGGGACACGTCCCGGCAGGCCAGCAGTTCAGGTGTTTCCATGGCTGCCCTCCTCTCCGGCGCACAGGTCGCACACCCCAGTGAACAGCGTGCCCCGGGGGTCGATGCGGAAGTGATGGTCCCTTTCCAGATGGTCGTATAAGGCCTGGAGGTGGGAGCAATCCAAATGGCGGATGCGGCCGCAGCGGCTGCACCTGAGCAAAAAGCAGTCCCGGTGGCCTTGCTCCGTGTGGCCGCAGAGCTGGTAAAAGGCGCCCTCAGCGGTGTTGATCTTGTGGACCTGTCCGGCGGCGGAGAGCTTTTCCAGCTGGCGGTAAATGGTGGCAAGGCCCACGGGACAGCCCATCTGCCGCAGGTCCTCCGCAAGGTCGGCCGCGGTCAGGGACTCTTCCTTCCGCAGCTCCAGACAGCGGAGCACAGCCTGCTGCTGTTTGGTGGTATAGGGCATAGAGAACCTCCAAATATGAAAATGATTATCGTTCTCATATTATAAACAGGCTGTAAAAAATGTCAAGTGCGGTTGCAAAATTCGGGAAATTGGAGTATGGTTAAAACAAACATCACGATTGCGCAACGGCGCGCAACAGAAATAACAGGAGAAACTTGCATGAAAACCTCACTGGTCATCATGGCGGCGGGCTTGGGTTCCCGGTACGGCGGCAGCAAGCAGGTGGACGGCATTGGCCCCCACAATGAGATCCTGATGGAGTATTCCATCTATGACGCCATCCGGGCGGGCTTCAGCAAAGTGGTATTTATCATCAAGCCGGAGATGGAGGAGATGATGCACCGCCTGTGCGGAGACTATCTGGCGAAAAAGACGGCTGGAGACGGCAGCCCCGTGGAGGTGGCTTATGCGTTTCAGGACTATACCTCTCTGCCGGCGTTTTACCAGGTCCCGCCGGAGCGGACAAAACCCTTCGGTACGGTCCACGCCCTTTTGTGTGCGGAAAGCGTGGTCCATGAGCCCTGCTGCGTCATCAACGCGGACGATTATTATGGCCTGGACGCCTACCGGACTATGTACCGGGCATTGCAGGCGCTGCCGGAGACAGGCGAGGCCACCATGGTGGGCTATCTGCTGAAAAACACCGCCAGCCTCCACGGCACGGTGTCCCGGGGCGTGTGCACGGTGAAGGACGGCTGGCTGGCCTCCGTCAAGGAGACGGCGAAGATCCAGCTGTATCCGGACGGTTCCCTGCGGGATTTGGAGGCGGACCTGTCTCTGGACCCGGAGAGTGTGGTGTCCATGAATTACTGGGGCTTTATGCCCAGCATTTTTCCGGAGCTGTGGGCTTATTTTGAGCGGTTTTTGCGGGGAGACGGCGGCCGGGCGCTGAAGTCGGAATGCCTGCTGCCGGTGATGGTGGACGATTTGATGCGGGAGCGGCGGCTGCGGGTGTCCGTGCTGCGCTCCAGGGACAAGTGGTTCGGCATGACTTACCAGGAGGACCGGGCTGTTGTGGCAGAGGAGCTGCGCAAGCTCCACGAAGACGGGACCTATCCGGACAGCCTGCGTGCGTAAAAAGACGTGCCGCCCACGGCAGAAGCCGTGGGCGGCACTGTTTTCCAATGGAGGTTGCCCCAGGGATTTTGTCATAATTTGATACCGAATTTTTTATTTTTTGTGTCGACTTTTTTCGCCGGATACCGTCTAATAAGTATAGAAAGATATTCGGAGGAAGGCGCCTATGGAGAGAACGAAAAAACGGAACCGCAAGAGTCTGCGTCTGCTGGGCACGGCGGCGCTGATGAGTGTTTTGGCGGTGCTGCTGTCCGGCGATCCGCCGGCGTCCGCTGTGCCTGAGCAGACGGCACCTCCGGAGGAAACGGCACAGGAGGAGCAGATCCGGGCCCAGGTGCTGGAGCCCGTGCCCGAGGCGGAGGAGACAAAGGAGCCCGGGAAGCCCGAGACCATGCTGGTGCCGGAGAGCGAGCCGGTGGAGGATGCCTATTTCGCGGATACGGTCTTTCTAGGTGATTCCCGGACGGAAGGCTTCCACCTGTACAGCGGGCTGAAGGAAGGGGAGTACCTGTACGCCGTGGGGGCCACAGTGGAGTCGGTGTTCACCAAGCCCACCCAGGAGACGGCGGCGGGCAAGGTGCCTATGCTGGACGCGCTGGCAGAGCTGGAGTGTGGCAAGGTGTACATCATGTTGGGCGCCAACGAGCTGGGCTGGCCCAGAAGCGAGGCCTTTTACGACCAGTACGGAAAGGTCATTGACCGCGTCCGGGAGGACCATCCTGACGCGGAGGTGGTCATTCAGTCCATCCTGCCGGTCAGCGCCGTTCAGGAGGCCAAGGGCAGCTATGTGAACAACGGCCGCATCCAGACCTACAATGCGATCCTGAAGGAGCTGGCGTTGGAAAAAGAGTGCCCGTACCTGAATGTCAGCGAGGCGGTCATGGGAGAGGACGGCTGCCTCCGGTCGGAGCTGACCACCGACGGCATCCATTTGAATACCGCCGGCTGCAAAGAGTGGCTGGACTATCTGCGGACTCATGCCGTGTCCTGACGGGAACGCCG
>JAETPK010000150.1 GCA_021771265.1 Oscillospiraceae bacterium | reverse complement strand
GTACCTTGCGGGCAAGAACGTGGCCCTCATCTTCGAGAAGACCTCCACCCGCACCCGCTGCTCCTTCGAGGTGGCCGCCCAGGACCTGGGCATGGGCTCCACCTACCTGGGCCCCACCGGCAGCCAGATCGGCGTGAAGGAATCCATCGCCGACACCGCCCGGGTGCTGGGCCGGATGTTTGACGGCATCGAGTACCGGGGCTTCGGCCAGAATAAAGTGGAGGAGCTGGCGAAGTACGCCGGCGTCCCCGTGTTCAACGGCCTGACCAACGAGTTCCATCCCACCCAGATCCTGGCGGACTTCCTGACCATCCAGGAGCACTTCGGGAAACTGAAGGGCGTGAAGCTGGTGTATCTGGGCGACGCCCGGTACAACATGGGCAACAGCCTCATGGTGGGCTGCGCCAAAATGGGTATGCACTTTGTGGCCTGCGCCCCCAAGGCCTACATGCCCGACCAGGCCCTTATCGACACCTGCCAGGCCATCGCCGCCAGGACCGGCGCCATGTTGGAGTTCATCGAGGACCCCATGGAGGCCACGAAAAACGCCGATGTGCTGTACACCGACGTGTGGGTGTCCATGGGCGAGCCGGTGGAGGTTTGGGCGGAGCGCATCCAGGCCCTGGGCCCCTACCAGGTGACGAAGGCCCTCATGGACAACGCCGGCCCCCAGTGCCGCTTCATGCACTGCCTGCCCGCCTACCACGATCACAAGACGAAGGTGGGCAAGGAGATGGGCGAAAAGTTCGGCCGGGATGCCATGGAGGTCACCGATGAGGTATTTGAAAGCCCCCAGTCCATCGTCTTTGACGAGGCGGAAAACCGGATGCACACCATCAAGGCCGTCATGTACGAGCTGATGAAATGAAAACGGGCACCCTGTGGACATTCGTTCACAGGGTGCTCTTTTTGTGAGATATAGCCAAAAACTCGGAAGGAATTTGGCGCAACAAAAGCGGCTTGACAGTTTGCCGCCGGATACATACAATAATACCGTCAACTTTTGGAAATGAAAGAGGTTTTGTCCATGGAACGTTCCGCCGGCATTTTGCTGCCGATCTTTTCCCTGCCGGGGCCCTACGGCATCGGCACCCTGGGCGCGGAGGCCCGGGCCTTCGCGGACTTTCTCCACGCCGCCGGACAGCGCTGGTGGCAGATCTTGCCGGTGGGGCCCACCGGCGGGGGAGAGTCCCCCTATACCAGTGTGTCCACCTTCGCGGGCAATCCGCTGCTCATCGACCCGGCGGCCCTGGCGGCCCAGGGTCTGCTGACGGAGGCGGAGCTGAAGGCGGCGGAGCTGCCGGAGGGGGGCCGGGTGGACTACGGTGCCCTGGGCCAAAGCCGGGAGGCGCTGCTGCGCAAGGCCTTTTCCCGCCTGGACGGCGCCCGGGCCCAGACAGTCCGGGACTTTACAGAACGGAATCCAT
>JAETPK010000053.1 GCA_021771265.1 Oscillospiraceae bacterium | reverse complement strand
TGCTGTGACGGCCCGGGAACGGGCGGCCTCCGGCACGGGGCCTGTAATGGTGACGATGTGACCGTCCTCTGCTTCCGCTGTCAGGGTGCAGGGCGCCCCGGTCCGGACGGTGCAGGTGAAGCGGACCGGCACGGTCCGCTGATCTCCCTTTTCATAAGCGGCCTTGGCCTGGGCAAACAGCTCCTTGGGGTCCGGAGCGTTTTCCGGCCGGGTGCCGAGCATGCCGGCGCCGTGCTTGCCCTGCCAGTACCAGTCAGTAAAGCCGGAGCGGGAAAAGGCCTGCTCCAGCTCCGCCCGTTCGGCGGCGGTGGGCCCGCGGTGTTCCGCCAGAAGGCGGGCGTAAATGCGGGTGATGACGGCCACGTATTCCGGCCGCTTCATGCGGCCCTCCAGCTTGAGACAGGCCACGCCCATCTCCGCCATCTCTCCCAGCCGGTCCGCCAGGCAGCTGTCCTTCAGGCTGAGGGGATAGCTTTTTTTGGCAGGTTCATTCACACCGTACGGTAATCTGCATGGCTGGGCGCAGCGGCCGTCCCACCCGGCTTTCGCCGTGCGGGAGCCCTTTGATCCATTTTCCTCGGCGGAAATGAATTCCGCCTGCGGCAAGGTTTTGCCTGCGGCAAAACGCTTGGACGCCGCTTCCGCGGCGCCGGAGCTTTGCTCCGGCGGGGCCGCGACCACTTCATACGGCAGTCTGCACGGCTGGGCGCAGCGGCCCCGGTTGCCGGAGCGGCCGCCGATGAGGGCGCTCATCTCGCACTGGCCGGAATAGCACATGCAGAGGGCGCCGTGGACAAAAACCTCCACCTCCGCGGGGCAGCTTTTGCAGATCTGGGCGGTATCCGCCGCGGAGCACTCCCGGGCGATGACCACCCGCTCACAGCCGTCGGTGGCCAGCTCCCGGCAGCCGCCGGAGGTGAACAGGCTCATTTGGGTGCTGGCATGGAGGGGCAGGTCCGGCAGGGCTTGCCGCAGCAGATCAAACAGGCCCCAGTCCTGGACCAGCACGGAGTCCACCCCCATGCGGCAAGCGGCAGCGGCGGTCTCCAGGGCGCGGGGCAGCTCCCGGTCCGTCAGGAGGGTGTTCAGGGTCAAAAATACCCGCACGCCCCGCTCATGACAATACCGCAGGGCATCGGCAAATTCCTCGTCGGAAAAATTCTTGGCGCCACGTCGGGCGTTGAAGTCGCCCCAGCCCAGATACACGGCTCCGGCGCCGTTCTGAACGGCGGCCCGAAGGGACTCCGGGGACCCGGCGGGGGAAAGGAGCTCCATACTCATTCGCGGCTGCGGTTCAGGCTGTCCAGCCGCTGCTGCAAACGGAAGACCTCCCGCTTCAGCTCGCTGGCCTCACTCTGGGCCCGGCCGGCCTCGTCCAGATATCCCTTGATCTGGGAACGCAGCTGCTCGGAGGCCGCCTGGGCCTTAAACAGCTCGTCGGCGATGTTGGCGGCGGTGAGGATGGCGGCGTCGGTGCGGCCCACCTTGGCGCTGCTCAGAACCTCCTCCATTTTCTCACTGACATAGGAGCCCACCTTCTGCATATAGGCGGCGGATTCATCGGCGATAAAGGTGTATTCCTCGCCGCAGATGCTGATGACCACACGGTTTGCCATAAAAAGTCCTCCTCTTTTGTGTTCTATAGAACGGCGGGACACAGTCCGCCCATTTTTACAGCGTACAGTATATCATACCAGGCGGAAGTCCGCCAGAAAAAACGGGATGTTTTTCAAAAAAGTTCATAAATGGGGGCGGCGGAACAGGCAAGCCGGAAACATTTATGGTGCCTGCATACCGTTTGCGTGCCGCGAATAGGCACTTACTTGACAAAAATCCGAATCGGAATTATAATTAGAGTCCGAAACAGGATTTTTGGGAGGCGCGTTATGACGAACGAACGGGAAGCGATCCGCCGGATCATGATCTCCATCAACAAAATCGATGAGCTTTATGAACGGGTACAGCGGAAAACAGGCGTCAAGGGGAACACGGTGTGGGTGCTGTATGCCCTTGATGACGGGAAACCGCATTCTCAAAAACAGATCTATGAAGAATGGCTCATTCCCAAAACAACGCTGAACACGATCGTAAAAGAGCTGGAAAGCGACGGCTATGTAAGAATGGAGCCCATTTCGGGACAGCGCCGGGAAATGAACATCTATCTGACCGAAGCGGGAAAAAAATATGCCAGACAGGTATTGGACTCTTTTTATCAGGCGGAAGAAGAGGCCTTTGGGCAGGTAGAAAACGCCGGGATGCTGTCCGATACGTTGGAAAATTTTTGTAAAAAGCTGGGGACAGCGTTTGACAAACTGGAGTTCAAAATAGAAAGGTATCATTTATGAGGATCCAACTATCGGAGCATTTTACGTATGGGAAGCTGCTGCGGTTTGTTTTTCCCGCCATCGTTACCATGATCTTCACGTCCGTGTACAGCATTGTAGATGGACTGTTTGTTTCCAATTTCGTGGGAAAAACATCATTTGCCGCGCTGAATTTGATTTTCCCGCTGCTGATGGCCCTTGGTGCGCTGGGCTTTATGATCGGAAGCGGCGGCTCGGCGATCATCGGGAAAACCCTGGGAGAAAAAAAGCGTGATTTAGCAAACCGCTACTTCACCATGCTCGTCATAGCGACGTTCCTGTGCGGCATTGTGATCGCCTTTATGGGCCAGCTGTTCCTCCGGCAGATCGCGGTCCTCCTTGGCGCGGAAGGGGCCATGATAGAGGAATGCGTTGTTTATGGACGGATACTGCTTGGAAGCCTGCCCTTTTTTATGCTGCAATATGTTTTTCAGCTGTTTTTTGTTGTGGCTGAAAAATCAAAGCTGGGCCTGGGGATCACGGTATTTTCAGGAGTCGTGAATATCGCGCTTGACGCACTGTTTGTGGCGGCTTTTCAATGGGGACTGGCAGGCGCGGCGGCCGCCACAGCCATCGGCCAGGTGATGGGCGGGGTATTGCCCGTCTTGTATTTCATAAGGAAAAATGACAGCCTTTTGCGATTTTCAAAAACGGCGTTTTATGGGCGGGTGCTGTTGAAAACCTGTACGAACGGTTCCTCGGAGCTGTTGAGCAATCTTGCGTCTTCTGTCGTGACGATGCTGTACAATTATCAGCTGATGCGTTTTGCCGGCGAAGACGGCGTGGCGGCATACGGTGTCATTGCGTATATCGCGTTTATATTTGCGGCCATCTTTCTCGGCTATGCGTCTGGCAGCGCGCCCATCATCAGCTATCATTACGGGGCGGGAAACGAAACAGAGCTTAAAAATGTGTTCCGCAAGAGCATGGTGTTTCACCTGGTGACCGGCGTTGCGATGACGGTTTTTGCCATCGCAGTTTCAAGTCCGCTCATACGCCTGTTTGTTGGATATGACAGGCAGCTTTTTGAGCTGACCCTGCATGGGTTAAAGCTGTATTCCATTTCGTTTCTGATATGCGGCTTCAATATATTTGCTTCCGCGTTTTTTACCGCGCTGAACAACGGCATGGTCTCCGCGGCGATCTCCTTTTTGCGCACGCTGGTGTTTGGAAGCGGAAGCATCATCATCCTTCCGCAAATTTGGAAAATAGACGGAATATGGCTGGCCATCACAGCGGCAGAACTGCTTTCTGTTTTCGTTTCTTCTGCGTTTATGGTGTGTAATCGAAAAAAGTATCATTATGCTTGACCGGAGCGCCTGACGATCCATTTGCCGCCGATGTTTTGGGAAAAAGGGACATTTGTCATCGGGACTTGTTCTTCCGGGGATTTTCGTGTAAAATGAAAGATACGAAAAAACGTGAAGGAGGGACCATGGTGGCGAATGTACTGATCCGGACGGGGGACGAGAGCGTCACCCTCACGGCCCAGGCGGTCCGGCGGCTGCTGGACAAGGGCGACGGAGACGCGGCGCTGCTGTACCTGGCCCTCCTGCGGCACCAGGGCTCCGTGCTGCCCCGCTCCCTGGCGGGGGAACTGCGGTGGGACCGGGGCCGCATCGAGGCGGCGGAGGCCGTTCTCCGGGAGCTTGGGCTGGTGGCCCCGGCTGCGTCGGACCTGCCGCCGGAGCCCGCCGACGAGCGCCCGGTCTATGACCGGGCGGATGTGGCGGAGCGGCTGGAAAAAAGCGGCGAGTTCCGCACCCTTACCACCGAGGTGGAGCGGAAACTGGGCAAAAAGCTCACCACGCCGGATGTGGGTGTGCTGTTGGGTCTCAACGACTATCTGGGGCTGCCCGCCGATGTCATTTACCTGCTGGTGTGCCACTGTGTGGAGCGGGTGCAGCGCCATTACGGCCCTGGCCGCCGCCCCGGCATGAAGCAGATCGAAAAGGAGGGCTACGCCTGGGCCCGCATGGGGCTGGACACCCAGGCGGCCGCGGCGGAGCACCTGAGAAAATATGCCCAGCGGCAGGCAGATATGCCCCGGTATATGCGGGCATTGCAGCTGGGGGACCGGCTGCCGGCCCCATCGGAGGAAAAGTATCTCAACGCCTGGCAGGAGATGGGCTTCGGCCCGGAAGCGGTGGCCCTGGCCTACGACAAGACGGTCCTCAAGTGCCACGAGCTGAAATGGGCCTACTGCAACGGCATTTTGAAGCGCTGGCATGAGGCGGGCCTCCACACGGTGGAGGAGATCCAGTCCCGGGACCGGCCCGCCGCCCGGCAGGAGTCCAAGCCGACGGCCATGGATGACGCCTGGAAATACGTGTAAAAGCCGCGGAGGGTACATATGGCATACGACGGAAAGATCATGCGCCTGGCGCTCCAGGAATTTGAAAAGGACAAAAACGCCCGGGAGGCGGAGCTGCGGGACCGGCGGGAGCGCATTTTTCAAAAGCAGCCCCGCCTGCGGCAGATCGAGGGGGAGCTGCACGCCACCATGAGCCGCATCATCTCCGGCGCCCTCCGCCGGGGCACGGACCCCCGCCCGGCCATCGCCGCCCTGCGGGACGAAAATCTCAGCCTCCAGGCGGAGAAGCGGGAGCTGCTGGAGCGGATGGGCCTGCCGGAGGACTGCCTGGAGGAAGCGCCCGCCTGCTCCCTGTGCGGGGATACCGGCTATCGGGACGGCCATGTGTGCCGGTGTCTCCGGCGGTATTATGCCCGGGAGCAGAAAAAGGAGCTTTCCCGGATGCTGGACCTGGGCGGCCAGAGCTTTGACACGTTTGACCTGGACTGGTACTCCGACCGGCTGCTGCCGGGACAGAGCAAGTCCGAGCGGGAGCAGATGGAGGGGAAGGTGTACGAGACCTGCGTGGCCTTTGCCCACCAGTTCGGCCGCCGGCCGGAGAACCTGCTGCTGTTCGGCGCGCCGGGACTGGGCAAGACTCACCTGTCCGCCGCCATTGCCCGGGATGTCAGCGACAAGGGCTTTTCCGTGGTGTATGACACCGCTGCCCATGTGTTTGAGCGGTTTGAGACCCAGAAGTTCGGCGGCCGGGAGGACCAGGAGACCACGGCGGATGTGGAGCGGATCTTGAACTGCGACCTGCTGATCCTGGACGACCTGGGAACGGAGATGACCACCGCCTTTGTCCAGAGCGCCCTGTACCAGATCATCAACACCCGCCTTATGGAAAAGCGGTCTACCATCATCAGCACCAACCTGTCTCCGGAAAAGCTGGCCCAGCGGTACACGCCCCAGATCGCCTCCCGCATTGAGGGAGAGTACCGGCTGCTGGCTTTTGTGGGAGAGGACATCCGCAAGCAGAAAAAGCGCCGGGAGCAGTCCCGGTGAGGGCGGAGCGTATTTGAACAAATGGAGGAGCAGATGGAGAGCACGGAAAAGTTTTCTGGGCTGGCGGATGTTTACACAGTGGGAAGACCAACCTACGCGGCCGCGCTTTTTGAATGCCTGTATACGCGGCATGGCTTTTCAGAGCACTCTGTCATCGCGGATATCGGGGGAGGAACGGGAAAGTTTACAAAGCAGCTGCTGGACCGGGGAAGCTTTGTGTACTGTGTTGAGCCCAACGGCGATATGCGCCGCGCCGCCGTTCGGGAGCTGGGCGGATACGAGCGGTTCCGGGCGGTGAACGGCACCGCGGCGGAAACGGCGCTGGAGGATCACTCGGTGGATTTCGTCACCGCGGCACAGGCCTTCCACTGGTTTGACGCCGCCCTGTTCCGGAAGGAAGCCGAGCGCATCTTGAAAAAGGGCGGCAGGGCTTATTTAATATGGAATATGCGGGACCTGTCTGACGCTGTGAACCAGAGCAGCTTTGCGCTGTTTTCAAAGTACTGTCCAAACTTCAGGGGCTTCAGCGGCGGCATGGGGAAGGACGATCCCCGGATCGGGACGTTTTTTGGCGGGAAATACCAGTATATGGAATTTGACCATCCGCTGATCTATGCCAGCAGAGAGACATTTATCAACAGAGGACTCTCCAGCTCCTATTCGCTGAAGCCCGGTGATGCGCAGTACGGGGAATATGTGGCAGCGCTGGGAGAGTTGTTTGACCGGCACGCCAAAGACGGCGTACTGACGGTGGGAAATGAGACTGTGGTGTATTTTGGGCTGCTGGAGGAAACAGAAGTGTAAAAAAGCGGTTTGAACTGATCACAACGTTATGAGGTTAAGACCAGCTTGGCTTTCTGCCTGAACGTTTGAAAAGTACGGCCAGAAAATATCGACAGAGGCGCGGGATAAGCGCGGGAAAAAGATGATGCGTTACCATCTTTTTCCCGCGCATTTTGCTGCAAAGAGGGCAATTTTGTGAAGGTTTGCGCAGAATTTCCTCTTAGTGGACTTCGTGTTGGATAAGGAGCCGTTGCGCAAATGGAATAGCGCTTAGAATTCAATGAAGGCAGGCCTCTGACTGATAACGGCATCCCCCTAACCACCGGCGTATTCAACTAAAAACCGGAGTGGCGCCGCTTACACTGCGCCACTCCGGTTAAAACTTATGCTGAGATTTTTGCGCTTCAAGCCGCTGCGCCGGGCGCCCATGAATGCTGCCGGAGCCTGTGAAGCCGTCCCTGGTCACTCTCCCAGAAACAGCCGGAGTTCATACGGGGAGTTGCGGGGATCATAAAGGCTGGCGAGGTACTCACAGGCCAGCGTCAAGGTTGGCCGCAGCCCCTCCCGGCGGCAGTAGTCGATCAGCGGCCCCGCATCCCACTGGTCCGACAGGATGGGCGCCTTATAACAGAGATACCGGCCTGCCGGAGCAGTGAACAGGTAGGGGGAATCACCGGCGGGGCGCTCCCGGACGCAGACGGTGGAGGCGGTGGGGTACATCTCGTTTTTCATCAGATGGTCGAAGTCCAGGATATAGCCATAGGGATTCAGCAGCTGGCAGTCCTGGAACTCGGGGGAGGCGGCCACCCGCCGCAGCTCCATATCCATGGCGTACATGGAGTCGTCCCCCTGACAGGGAACCTGGAGCATGTGCATTTCCGGCAGTGTTCGAACGGTGACGCCGTTCTGGGCCGCCAGATGCTTGGAATACTCAAAAAACTCCGTCAGCCAGGCCACATCCTGCCGCTTCTCCTGGAGCAGCCGCTCCTCCTCCGCCAGCCGCCGTTTCTGCTCCTCCAAAAAGGATGAGAGCAGCGCCAGGTCCTGGCCTTGAAACAAATCCTTCAGCTCCTTGAGGGACATCCCGATGTTCTTGTACCGTTTGATCTTGTCGATAAAGGAGAACTGACTGTAAGCGTAATAACGGTATCCGGTCTCCGGATCGATGTGGCGGGGCTTCAAGAGTCCGATCTCATCATAGTGGCGCAGGCTTTTAATGGATACGTTGTTCAGTTTGGCCGTCTCGCCGATGGAGTAGAGCTCTTCCATACCGTGTCGCCTCTCTTTGCGTATTGTCTATATTGCACAAAAATCAGAGAAAATTTTTGAGTTGACTCTCCCGTAAGGGAATAGTTTACAGTGAGTTTCAGCAAGAAGCCGGGAACACTCGGCAGGATGCCTTTCAATTTTATTATTATAGAGGAGGATTCTTTCGATGTCAAAGGAAACTCTGGAAGCAATGTCCCTGGATACCCTTCTGATCCACGGTGCGCACCGGCCCGACCCCGCCACCCGGGCGTTGGCCGCCCCCATCTACCAGACGGCGACCTACGGCTTTGACACGGTAGACGATATGAACAGCTCCTGGGACCGCACCGGCCTGGTATACTCCCGGGAAGGCAGCCCCACGGTCTACGCCCTGGAGGAAAAACTGGCCCTGCTGGAGGGCGGCGAGGCGGCGCTGTGCGCGGGCTCCGGCATGGGGGCGATCTGCTCCACGCTGCTGTCCATTCTCAAGCACGGGGATCACCTGCTCTGCTCCAAAGAGGTCTTTTCCCACACCGGCGTCTTCATCCAGCAGATGCTGCGGGACAAGATGGGCGTGGAGGTCACCTGCGCGGATTTCCGGGACCCGGAAGACGTGATGCAGAACATCCAGGCCAACACCGCGGTGCTGTACACGGAGACACCCTCCAACCCCACCCTGGACCTGGTGGATATCCGGGAAATCTCCCGCATCGCCAAGGAAAACGACTGTCTCTTCCTCGTCGACTCCACCTTTGCCCCGCCGCCCATCCAGCGGCCCCTGGAGCTGGGGGCAGACCTGGTGGTCCACAGCCTGACCAAGTACATCAACGGCCACGGGGATACCCTGGGCGGCGTGGTGATCGGGCCCAAGGCCGTGATTGAGACGATCCATTTCCCCGGTATGCCCTGTTTCACCGGGGCCTGCCTATCGCCTTTCAACGCCTGGCTGATCATGCGGGGCATGATGACGCTGGACATGCGGGTGCGAAAGCACTGCGAGAACGCGCTGGCCCTGGCCCAGTTCCTGGAGGCCCACCCCCTGGTGGACCGGGTCAACTATCCGGCCCTGCCCAGCCATCCACAGCATGCCCTGTGCCAGAGTCAAATGCACGGCATGGGCGGCGGGATCGTGTCCTTCTGGCTCAAGGAGGACGCCGGCGGCCTGGCTCCGGCGGAGGCCAGCAAACGCCTGCTGGATTCCACCAAGCTGATGACCATCGCCACCTCCCTGGGAGAGGGACATACGCTGATTCAGATCGAGCACAGCGGCATGATCCGCATTGCCGCCGGCCTGGAGGGCCGGGAGGACCTGCTGCGGGATCTGGAGCAGGCACTTGACAGCCTGAGCCGGTAAAATAACCGCTTTTGACCACGCCGCACAAACCATATTGTAAAGGAGAAAACGTCATGAATAAATCGAATGCCGCCTGGAAGAAATATCTCACCATTTTCATCATTGCCAGCGGAACCACCGTCATGTACAGCCTGCCCTATCTGAAATCCACCTTCTACGATCCTATGCGGGCCGCCCTGGGGCTGGACCACCAGCAGCTGGGCAACCTCATCAGCATGTATGGCATCCTGGCCACCATCCTCTATTTCCCCGGCGGCTTCCTGGCTGACAAGTTCTCGGCAAAAAAGCTGCTCTCTTTTTCCCTGGTCTCCTCCGGCCTGCTGGGACTGTATTTCGCCACCTTCCCCTCCTATGCCATGCTGTTGGTGATCTTTGCCGCCTGGGGCGTCACCACGATCCTCACCTTCTGGGCCGCGTCCATGAAGGTCATCCGGATGTTGGGCGACAAATCCGAACAGGGCAAGCTCTTTGGTTTCAACGAGGGACTCTCCGGCATCGCCGGCGTCGTGGTGTCTTTTATCGGCCTCTACCTCTTTGAGACAGTCACCGACGTCACCGTGGGCTTCAAGTACGTGGTGTGTCTGTACTCCGGTCTCTCCATTCTCTGCGGTGTGCTGCTGCTGTTCATCATTCAGGAAAAGCAGGTGGAGGGTGTGGACAAGGTCTCCTTCCTGGACATCGCCAGCGCTGTGAAGATGCCCAAGGCGTGGCTGATCGGCGGCATCATCTTCTCCACCTATATGGTGTTCTCATCCTTGACCTATCTGAATCCCTACCTCAGCGACGTTTTCAAGATTTCCTCCGCCCTGGTGGGCACCTTGGCCATCCTGCGTACTTACGCCATCAAAATGGGCGCCTCTCCTCTGGCCGGCATCATCGTCGATCGGGTGGGCTCCTCCATCAAGGTGCTGATGGTGGGCTTTGTGGGCGTGGCGGCCTGCGAGGCGGCCTATCTGCTCCTCCCCCGCACCCCCTCCCTGATGTATCTGGCAGTGGCCCTGATGGTCCTCCTCAGCGTGCTGCTCTTCGGATTCCGGGGCATCTACTTCGCCACGGTGGCCGAGTCCAATATTCCCGTGGCAAAGACCGGCGCGGTGATCGGCCTGGCCTCCTTTGTGGGCTTCTGCCCCGACGCCTTTTTCTACACCATGGTAGGCGGCTGGCTGGACCGGGGCGAATCCGGCTATACCATGCTCTTTGCCCTGTGCTTGGCCTGCTCCTTGCTGGGACTGGGGTGCTGCGCCGTCCTGAATCGGATGAATGCTCAGGAGCGGACGGCGGAAGGCAACCTTGCGTTGGGCTGAAAAGCCTGCTAAAATTACTGTGAAATACGGGACCGCTCCGCGGCTGTTGAAAGCATTCTTTTGACGGCTGGGAGCGGCCCCTTAAAACCTGAGGGATACGGAGGGACCGAGATGAAAATCGCAGATCTTTTGGGCGTCGTGTTCATTTTCGCCCTAATTGGCTATGTGGGCTGGCGCTCTTCCAGGCAGGTCCAGTGTGTGGAGGACTTCACCCTGGCGGGCAGCCAGCTCAGCCGGGTCCAGGCGGGATCAGCATGGCCGCTACGGAATTCGGCGGCAGCAGCCTCATCGGAGCCATGGCCTTCTGCTATACCATTGGAATCGCCGGGGCCTGGTGGGACTGGTCGGCAGTGCCCGCTCTGGTGCTGCTGGGAGTATTTTTTGCCGGAAGGATCAAGCTTCCCCAGATGGTCACGGTGACTGAATTCTTCGAGCGGCGTTATAACCGCGCCGCCCGGACCCTGGCCACGGTGATGCACCTTCTGGCCATTGTTACCCAGCTCTCCACGCAGTTCATGGTGGGCGCGGTGGCCCTTCACGGTGTGCTGGGTGTCCCGCAGAAGTTGGGACTGCTGCTCAGCGTGGCTTTCGTACTGCTCTATACAATGGGCGGCGGCCTGATCGCCGTAGTGAACACCGACGTGGTGCAGTTTATCATCATCGTGCTCTCCATTGCCGTGGCTTTGCCCATCTCCCTGTTCCGCGCAGGGGGCTTCGCGGGTCTGGCGGCGGCGATCCCGCCGGAATTCCTGTCTTTCGGGAATATCGAGCCCTCCAAGGTGCTCTCTTGGTGCCTGTTCTGCTTTTTTACCTACGCAACCAACCAGCACTATATCCAGCGGGTCTTTGCCTCCCGGGACCAGGCCACGGCCCGGTTCGCCTTCGTGTTTACCGGCGTATCCTACTTCCTTTACGGCCTGGCGGTGGCGTTGCTGGGCGTGTGTATCGTGGTGCTGCTGCCGGGACTGTCCGATCCCAATCTGGGCTACGCCCTGCTGATCAAGACCTACATGCCCTCCGGCGTGGCGGGGCTGATCCTGGGAGGCATCTTTGCCGCCTCCATGTCCACGGCAGACTCCATGCTGCTGGCGGCCTCCACCCTGTTCGTCAACGATATCTACAACCCCTTCTTCCGCAAGGGCGATCCGGGAGAGGAGGGCGCTCTCCGGACCATCCGGACCGTGACACTGGTCATCTGCGTGCTGTCCGTCACCGTGTCCATGCTGATGAGCAACATTATCGACGTGATGTACCTCGGAGGGCTGTTCTACTCCACCGCTGTGTTCTTCCCCCTGGTGATCGGCCTGTTCTGGAAGCGGGCCACCGCTCCGGCGGCGCTGGCCTCCATGATCTGCGCCGTGGTAGCGGGCCTCGCATCGGAGTTCTTCCTGGCGGGAAAGGCGCCCGGCCTGCTGGGGCTGCCATCCAACGTGATCGCCTCGTCCGTAAGCCTGGCCTTGTTTGTCCTCATCTCTCTGGCGACGCCGAAGCCCCCGGAGGAAAAAACAGCGTTTTTATCTCACAAGGCCGGGTAAACCGCCGCGGCTGTGAACGAGATTGCCGCGGGAGGGGAGACATGACGGTGTCCTGACGGCGGGCCTGTCCTACGGTCACGCCCAGGGGGCTGCTACACGCGCCCTCCCCCTCAGCCCCGGCCGATCGCTTTTGACTCGTACATATAGAAACAGCCCCCGGAGAAATCTCCGGGGGCTGTTTTCGGTGCAGGGTATTCGCCGGGAGCCCCTTTCAAAAGGGGGTGTTTCCCCTTTTGGGCCTGACTTAATGACATGACACCGCGCTTTATGTTCAGTCTGCCGGTTCCTCCGGTGTGATGACGATGATGGAGGAGGGCTCCTCCACAGGGACCTCCGGTTCCTCCACGGCGGGGGAGGCGGGCTCTGTGGGCAGGGTCTCCTCCGGAGGCGTGGAAATGGCGGGGGTCTCAGGCGTCGTGGTGCCGGAGACGGGGACCGTGGGGGCTGTCACCGGGGCAGTGCCCTTCACGACAACTTTGTTGCGGACCTTGTAATCGCTGGAGGCCTCGAAGGCGGAGGAGATCAGCTGGCCGTTTTTGTCATAGACATGACGGTAGCTCTTGACCTTGGCGCCGCCGTAGGGGGTCACCTTCACCCGCTCCGTGCCGGCGGAGAGGGTGTCATCCTCCTCATACACGGTCTCCCAGGCTGTTCTGGACAAAACGTCGGTGGTCATTTTCACGGAGGTGCCGTCCGTGTTGGTGCCCAGGAGCTTTACGGTCAGGTAGCCCTTGGAGTAGGAGGTGACGATCTTCACAGGATAGTCCGTGTTGTTGGTGAACTTATAGTCGGGGCCGCCCCAGGACACTGTGGCGTCCAGGCCCCAATCGATGTAGGAGGGGGTATAGCGGTGGGCGTACCGCTCCGTGATGGACAGGTTGGACCGCAGGCAGGCCAGATACAGGGTGGAGGAGGTCTGGCAGATGCCGCCGCCGATCTCATCCACCGTCTCGCCCTTCACATAGGCAGGCGCCGCCTGATAGCCCCGGGCGGCGGTCCGTTGGCCCACGGTCTCATTGTAGGAAAATACATCGCCGCAGTTGAGGACGGTGCCGTTGATGCTGGAGGCGGACAGCTTCACATTGGAGATACGGGCCGCCGTGCCGCTGACATGGGTGGTGGCGGTGCCCAGCACGTCCCGGAACAGAACATCCTTCAGCTGCTCCGCCGTCACACGGGGATATTCGATGACGGCGCCGACCTTCACGGTGCTGCCGGGCTCCGCCGCGTCCAGGGCTCTTTGAGCGGCGTCCACGTCAAACTCCGCGCCCAGCTGCTCCGGGATGATGGAATCCGTGGCGGCGTCGTAGCCGGCGTTTTTCATCTCGCCGGCGATCTCGTCGTGGACCTCCTGGGCGGAGAGTACCTGAGCGGGAACGGTGGTGAAAGAGAGGTCGACCTGGTGATCTTCCAGACCATATGTACCGCTTTTTGTGATATTCAACAAAGCGGCCTCCAGCGCGTCCGTGTTCAGGGACCGGCCGTCCCGGGCCTTGGTGAAGAGAACCGCGTCGTCCGTCAGCTCCCAGGCGCCATCCAGCGGCTCCTGGGAAAGCTCCCCAGAAAGGCGGGACACGGTCTCGCGCAGGACCTCCCGGTCCATGTCCGGCCAGTTGGCGCCGCCGGGCCAGCGGCCAGCGGCATAGGCGATGTAGGCCCAGCCCTTGCGGAAAAAGCCCATCTCCCTGTCCGTGTCCATCCAAAATTGCGCGTCGCCGGCAAAATCCTCCGCCGTGTAGCCCAGTTCCGCCACGGTGATGACGGACTGCGTCCCCGTATCGGGATCGATAAGGGTGATCTCCTGGGCCAGCAGCTCCGTCTCCAGCTTTTTTTGGGCCTGGTCCGCGGTGAGGCCCCCCACGTCGATGCCGTTGATGCGGCGGTTTGGCTGGAAGGTGTCCCGGCTGGCGGCATAAGCGCACAAGCCCGTGTAAGCGGCCAGCAGGACCGCCAAAATCACGCCCAAAGCCACCAGCGGCAGCCTGCCGCCGGATTTCAGGCGTTTTCCGCCCTTGGTTTCCACAATGGCTTCCTTTGTTGTCTGTTCCATGAAGCCCTCCTGTTGTTACAAGTAATGAAAGACAGGCTGCACACAACCAGCCTATTCCACTGGCTTTTTATTTTAGCACACTTCTGTGGAAAAAGCATTACAATCTCGTAACAACAGCGGCAGACTCAGGCGCCGGGCCGTTTTTGTTTAGGGATGCGGATGGTCAGGAGGATGGCGTCCTCCGTCTCGTCCCACTTCGTCTGCGCGTCCACGCCCGCCTCCCGGATGAGCCGCAGCCCCCGGTCCACACTGTTGAGGAACAGCCGCACGTCCTTGAGGATAAAGGTCCGCCGCTTGGCCGGCGGGGTGGACTGGATGTCCTCCAGCAGCCGGTCTATGTACTGCTCCGTCTGGGCTACGTTCAGCTGGTGGTCCGTGATGTACCGAACGGCCTCCAGCCGCTGGGCATCATCCTCCAACCGCAGCAGGCACCGGGCGTGGCGCTCCGTCAGACCCGCGGCGGCAAGGGCCTCCCGGCAGGCGGGAGGCAGCCGCAGCAGCCGCAGCTTGTTGGCCACGGCGGAGGGAGAGCGGCCCAGAGCCTGAGCGGCGGATTCCTGCGTGGCGCCGGTTTGGCGGAGATAGGCGGCAATGGCCGCCGCCTCCTCAAAATAGTGGAGGTCCTGCCGCTGCAGATTCTCCACCAGGGCCAGCAGGGCGGAGCGCTGGTCATCCGCCGCTGTCTCCAGGCAGGGCACATGGGTGAGCCCCGCCAGCTTGGCCGCCCGCAGTCGCCGCTCTCCGGCCACCAGCTCCCAGCCCGCATCCGTCCGCCGCACCGTCAGGGGTTGAAGGATGCCGTTTTGGCGGATGGACGCCGCCAGCTCCCGGAGGGCCGTCTCCTGGAACACCTGCCGGGGCTGCATGGGGTTGGGGCGGATGGCGTCCGTGGGGATGTCCAACACCCGCCGTTTCGTCCTGTGGACCACAGGCCCACCTCCTCTCGTTTTCCACCATTGTACAGCGCCCTGTGGAAAAAGAGGGGAGAACGGTGTCGAAGCCATCGAACAAATGAAAAAACGCATGCGGATCGATCCGCGCGCGTTTTTTTCACTCGGGAAGTTCTGCCTGCTGGCGGAACGCTTTGCCGGCTTTTGTGATGTAAAGGATCTTCACGATGACGGCGGTGGTGGCCTGGAGAAACAGGGGAGAAAAGGCCACCGGGAACAGCACATCCTCGGGAAAATAGGCGATGGCCAGCACGCTGCCGGCGGCGATGTTGCGGATGCCGCTGTTCAGGCTCATGGTGACGGCGGTGGGAAAATCCACCTTCAAAAGCCGCGCTGCTTGCCAGCCCAGGAAAAAGCCCAGCAGGCACAGGGCAAACACGGCGCAGATAAGCTTTACCAGGGTGGGGGTGATGTCCCGCAGGAAGGGGGCGCAGCCGGTGGCGTTGGCCAGCACCAGCACCAGCATGGTCAGCTTGGCGAAGGGGGCCAGCCGGGGCTTTACGGTGACGGCCACCCGGCCCCGGGTCGCCTGAAACAGCGTCATGGCCAGTAAGGCGGGAATGGCCACCATGATCATCAGGTCGCCCACCATGGACACCGTGTCCATTTCCACCACGGATCCCAGCAGCACCCGCAGCGTCAGAGGGATGACAAAGGGGGCCAGCAGGGTGTCCAGCAACACCAGGGACAGGCACATGGAGGTGTTGCCCCGGCCAATGGATACCCACAGCAAAGAGGCCACGCCGGTGGGGATGGCGTATTCCAGTACCAGCCCTGTGGTGAACAGCGGCGCCTCGGGGAACAAAAGTTCCCCCGCCGCCAGGGCCAGCAGGGGCATGGCCGCATGGAGGATGGCGAAGATGACCACCACCGGCAGGGGATGGCGGACCACATCCGCCATTTCCCGAAAGCCGCCGCCCAGGCTGTTGGCGAAGGTCATGAAGGCGAACAGAGGCATGGTGTAATGATTGATGGGGGAGAATGTGTCCGGGAAGGTGATGCCCACCAGTACGAAGGCCACGATGAGGAGTGCCATATGCTTTTCCAGAAAGGCGTCCAGTTTTTCTAAAGGGGTCAAGGGAAGGACCTCACTTTGCAGAGGATCGGCCGTTCAGCGGCACAGATAGGAGAACCAGCCGTCGGCGCTGTGGGTCTCCTCGATGGTAAGGCCGGCGGCCCGAAGCTTTCCGGCCACCTCCTCCGCCCGGTCATCAATAATGCCGGAGCAGAGGAAATATCCGCCCTCTTTCAAAAGAGGGCGTACCGCCGGAGCCAGGGTAATGATAACATCGGAGACGATGTTGGCAAGCACGATGTCATATCCGCCGCCGATGCGGGCCTTCAGGGCCTC
>JAETPK010000149.1 GCA_021771265.1 Oscillospiraceae bacterium | reverse complement strand
ATGTCCATGTTCATCTTCGGGAGCCTGGTTTTTCTTATAAGGAAACGATTTTCTCCGGAACGGCGGCGGCCGCCGCCGGTGGGTACACCGCGGTGTGCGCCATGCCCAACCTGAAGCCGGTGCCGGACAGTCCGGCGCACCTTCAGACGCAGCTGGACCTCATCCGCAGAAACGCCAGCGTCCACGTGTATCCCTACGGCGCCATCACCTGCGGTGAGCAGGGGCAGGCCCTTTCCGACATGGCTGCCATGGCGCCGTATGTGGTCGGCTTCTCCGATGACGGCAAGGGCGTCCAGTCTGACAGCATGATGCGCCAGGCCATGGCGCTTGCCAAGTCCCTGGACAAGCCCATCGTGGCCCACTGCGAGGACGAGGACCTGCTGCCCAAGGGCTGGGCCGTCCATGACGGCGCCTTTGCCAGGGCTCACGGCCTGGTGGGCAATCCCTCCGAAAGCGAGTGGCGCCAGGTGGAGCGGGACATCGCCCTGGTGCGGGAGACCGGCTGCCGCTACCATGTGTGCCACGTCTCCACGAAAGAATCCGTGGCCCTCATCCGCGCCGCCAAGGCGGAGGGCCTGCCGGTCACCTGTGAGACCGGCCCCCATTACCTGGTCCTCACCGATGAGGACCTGCTGGACGAGGGCCGCTTCCGCATGAATCCCCCCATCCGCGCCGCCGCCGACCGGGACGCGCTGGTGGAGGGGCTGCTGGACGGCACCATCGACTGCATCGCCACGGACCACGCCCCCCACTCCGCCCAGGAAAAGGCCGGCGGCCTCAGCGGCAGTCTCAACGGCATCGTGGGACTGGAGTGCGCCTTCCCCATTCTCTACACCCAGCTGGTGGAGCCTGGCATCGTGCCCCTTCCCACTATTCTCAACGCCCTGTGCGTCAACCCCCGGCGGATCTTCGGCCTGCCCGGCGGCACCATTGCCGACGGCGCCCCCGCCGACCTGACGGTCATCGACCTCAACCGGCCCCATGTCATCGACAGCGGCAGCTTCCGCTCCCTGGGCCGGGCCACGCCCTTTAACGGCTGGGGCGTTTCCTGCGCCGTGGCCATGACCGTCTGCGGCGGCAAGATCGTCTATCACGACCTGAATACCCAGGAGGACACTTTATGAAAAAATCTCTTTTCACCATGGAGCACACCCGGCAGCTGACGGAGGACACCTACGAGCTGATCCTCTCCGGCGACACCTCCGCCATCACGGCACCGGGACAGTTCGTGAACATTGCGCTGCCGGGGAAATTTCTCCGCCGCCCCATCTCCATCTGCAACTGGACCGATGACGCCCTGATGCTGCTGGTCAAGGTGGTGGGCGAGGGCACCAAAGAGCTGGTGCGCTGCGTGCCCGGCACGGAGCTGGACGTTTTGAGCGGCCTTGGCAACGGCTTTGACATGCGCCTGGCCGGCGAGCATCCCGTTCTGGCCGGCGGCGGCATCGGCATCGCCCCCCTGTACGGC
>JAETPK010000052.1 GCA_021771265.1 Oscillospiraceae bacterium | reverse complement strand
CTTCAGGTTGGGCATGGCGCACACCGCGGTGTACCCACCGGCGGCGGCCGCCGCCGTTCCGGAGAAAATCGTTTCCTTATAAGAAAAACCAGGCTCCCGAAGATGAACATGGACATCAACGAAACCTGGAACGATCAAACAATCATGCAATTCAATGACGGAAACGTCTTCCCGGGGAAGGGAAACGGAAACAATACGGCCCTGGTCAATGGCAATATCCATATTCCGAAACGCCCCATCGGCGAAAACGGCCCCGCCGGTCAGCAGCAGACTCATGATTTTTCTCCTTCCGTATTCATTCGACATATTATATTATCGGAAAGGGGAGTGAATGTCAACGGTATTTTCCCCCGGACCAAACAAAAAAACAGCCTGCCGAAAAAAGAATTTTCGGCAGGCTGCAAACTGTCAGGCGGAGGCGCGCTCGTTCCAAAGGGTGAAGCCCAGAATCAGGATGCCGCCGGCCAGCTGGGATGCGGTGATGGGCTCATGGAGCACCAAAACGGAGATGACAACAGCCACCAGAGGGTCGATGTAGCTGAGGATCGATGCCTCCTGTCCGCTGAGCTCCTTCAGGGCGGAAAAGTACATGCAGTAGGTGACGCCGGTGTGGAAAAGGCCAACCACCAGAAGGCAGCCCCAGCCCAGAGCCGGCATACCGGCCAGATGGAAGCCGCCGGTGCAGGCCACGTAAGGGATGAGCACCAAAATGGCCGCCAGAAACTGCAGAAAGGTCCGGTGGATACCGGAGATGTTCCGGATGGATTTGTTCAGAAGAATGACGGTGGCATAGAGCACCGCCGCCCCCAGGCCGAACAAAATGCCGGTGAAGTGACTGCCTCCCCGCGCCAGGTCCGTGACGCCGATGACCAGCACCAGCCCCACCGTGGACATGACGAAGCATACGATCTGGCGGCGGCTGAGCTTTTCATGGAACAGCACCGGCGAGAGAACCGTGACGATGACCGGGGCGAAATAATAGCTGAGGGTGGCCACGGACACCGTGGTATAGCGGTAGGCCTGAAACAGCAAGATCCAGTTGAAGCCCATGGCCACGCCGGAGAGCAGCAGCAACAAAAGCTCCCGCCGGATACCGGCCAGGTCCAGCTTCTGCCGGGTGAGCAGCAGATAGCCGCCGATAAGCAGGGCCGCCAGCACCGCCCGGTATAAAGCCAGCTCTCCGGAGGCCAGGGGAATGTTGCGGACAAAGACCGACAATGTGCCGAAAATGGCCATGGAGGCGGAGAGCATCAGCCGGGCACGGAGGGAATGATTCATGGTTCCTTTCAATTCCGCACCCATCAATGACAGCTGTGGGAGCCGCAGGTGTGCTGCCCGCCGCAGTCATGCCCTTCATCGTGATGGTGGTCGCAGGTGGCGCCGTCGGCGTGGGCCAGGGAGCCGGCCAGCAGCTCGCTCACCCGGTCATCGGCGCTGCCGGTGCAGCCGGCGTACAGCCGGATGCCCGCCTGGGCCAGAGCCGCCTGGGCGCCGGGACCGATGCCGCCGCAGATGAGGCAATCCACGCCGTGGTCCGCCAGAAAACCCGCCAGGGCGCCGTGGCCGCTGCCGTTGGTGGGTACCACCTGGGCCTTCACAACGGCGCCGTCCTCCACCTGGTAGATCTTGAACTGCTCTGTATGGCCGAAGTGGCCAAATACGCTGCCATTTTCGTAAGTGACCGCGATCTTCATTCCATTCCATCCTTTCAGCGGCGCAAACGGTCCGCTTTTGTCAAAACTAATGACTTCATTATACGCGCACCGAAATGGATGTCAAGAATCGGGGGGTCAGAGGGTTCGCAGGATGGTGCCGCCTCCCAGCACGGTATCCCCCTGATACAGCACGACCGCCTGGCCGGGTGTCACTGCCCGCTGGGGCTGGTCAAAGGTCAGAAGCACCTGCCCATTCTCCGCCGGAGAAGCAGTGGCCCACTGGTCGCTCTGGCGGTAGCGGACCTTGGCCTGTACCCGCAAAGGCTCCTCCAGGCCGGGGAGGGCGCCCCACACCCAGTCTCCCGCCAGCAGGGCCGTGGTGTACAGAGCATCTTCCGGCCCCAGGGTGACGGTGTTGTCCGCCATGGATTTGCCGCAGACGTACAGCGGGCTCCCCGCCGCGACGCCCAGGCCCTTCCGCTGGCCCAACGTGTACCGGGCGGCCCCCCTGTGGCGGCCCAGAATGTTGCCGGAACGGTCCAAAATATCTCCCTGCGGCAGGGGCTTTTGGGTGTAGCGCTCCAAAAAAGCACCGAAGTCGCCGTCAGGCACGAAGCAGATGTCCTGGCTGTCGTGCTTGCGGGCGTTGCAGAAGCCCTGGGCCTCCGCGATGTGCCGGACCTCCGGCTTGGTGAGCTCCCCCAGAGGAAACAGGGTCCGGGACAGCTGGCCCTGGGTCATGGAGGCCAGCACATAACTCTGGTCCCGGTCCCCATCCGCCGCTTTGCGCAGCGTCCACCGGCCGGAAGAACCGTCCAGGACACGGCGGACGTAGTGGCCGGTGGCAATATAGTCAAAGCCCAGCACCTGGGCCCGGTGCAGCAGAGCGCCGAATTTCACATAGCGGTTGCAGTCGATGCAGGGATTGGGCGTGGTGCCGGCAAGGTAGCTGCGGGCAAACTTTTCCAGGACGCTTTCCTGGAATTCCTCTGAAAAATTGAACACATGATAGGGGATGCCCAGCCGCCGGGCCACGGCCCGGGCGTCCTCCACATCCTCCAGGGAGCAGCAGGTGTGACCCTTCCGGCCGGCGGTATCATTGTCGTAGAGTTTCATGGTGACGCCGGTGCAGTCGTAGCCCTGCTGGCGCAGCAGCCACGCGGCCACGCTGGAATCCACACCGCCGCTCATGGCCACCAGTACGCGCTTGCTCATGCCACAGCGTCACTGGCCCGCATGGCCAGGATGGTCCGGCCGATCAGGTCATTCAAATCCCAGCCCAGCATGGCGGAGCCCCGCTCAATGACCTCCCGGGAGCAGCCGGCGGCGAACTTTTTGTCCTTGTACTTCTTTTTCACGGACTTGACCTCCATGTCACTGACGCTGCCAGAGGGCCGCATGAGGGCCACGGCGCCGATGAGGCCCGTCAGCTCGTCCACGGCGTACAGGACCTTTTCCATCTCGTGCTCCGGAGCGATGTCCACCGTCAGCTGATAGCCGTGGCTGGCCACGGCGTGGATGAGCCGCTCGTCCACCTCCCGCTGCCGCAGCAGCTCCTGCTCCTTGGTGCAGTGCTGGTCCGGCCACTGCTCAAAATCCAGGTCGTGCAGGATGCCCACGGCCTCCCAAAAGTCCGCCTCCCCGCCATAGCCCAGCTGCTGGGCATACCACCGCAGTACGTCGCCCACGATGCGGCCGTGCTTCCGGTGGAACTCTCCCTGGTTGTATTCGCACAGCAGGTCCCATGCCTGCGCGGGTGTTGGTATCATGACACATCCCTCCATGTCTTTGGTGTCACCAGGCAGGCCGCCCCAGCGAAAGCGGCCGCCTGCCCGGCGTTGTCTGAATTGGGTGTATTATAAAAGCTATTTCCTATTATGTCAATAGGAAATAGGGAGATAAAGGCGCGGCAGGCGCACAAAAGAGCCACCCTCCGGCATTCCGGAGGGTGGCTTTACAGGGAAATTTACTTTTGCAGAGTCTCCACCCACGCGCCGTACTTGGCCACGTTGGCCTGGGCGTCGGCAGCGTCCTTGCCCTGGGCCAGGATGTACACCTTGATCTTGGGCTCGGTGCCGGAGGGGCGGACAATGACGGAGGTGCCGTCGGCCATCTCAAAGCGCAGCACGTTGGAACCAGACAACTCCATGGTGGTCTTTTCGCCGGTGGCGTTGTCGGTGACGGAACCGTCCTGATAATCCTTGAACACGTCCACCTTCACGCCGGAGATCTCCGCCGGAGGAGCCTCCCGCAGCTGCTTCATCAGCTTGGCCATGTCCTTCAGGCCGTCCAGGCCGGGCATCACCAGATTGAAGGTCTTTTCGGCGTAGTAGCCGTATTTCTCATACAGGGCGTCCAGCGCGTCGGCCAGGGTCATGCCCTGGGCGGCGTACCAGGCGGCCATCTCCGTCAGCATCAGGGAAGCGGTGACGGCATCCTTGTCCCGGACGTAGTCGCCCAGCATGTAGCCGTAGGACTCCTCGTAAGCGAAGATGACCTTGCCCTCGCCGGCGTTTTCCAGCTTGTCCTTCTTCTCCGCCAGGAACTTGAAGCCGGTGAAGGTGTCGTAGGACTGGAGGCCGTTGACCTCCGCCACCTTGCGGGCCATCTCGGTGGTGACGATGGTCTTCAGAGCCACGGGCTTCTCCGGCAGCTTACCGGAGCGCTTCATGGCGCCGATCAAATAGTCCAGCAGCAAGACGCCGGTCTGGTTGCCGGAGATGACCTTGAACTCGCCGTCCTTGGTGCGGACCATGATGCCCACACGGTCAGCGTCGGGGTCGGAGCCCAGGATGAAGTCGGCGCCCTCCTTCTTGGCGATATCCACCGCCAGGTAGAAGCCCTCGGGGTTCTCGGGGTTGGGGGAGACTACCGTGGGGAAATTGCCGTCAATGACCATCTGCTCCGGTACGCAGATGAGCTGCTTGATGCCCATGCGGCGCAGGGCCTCGGGGATGAGCTTGTGGCCGGTGCCGTGGAAGGGGGTGTACACCAGCTTGAAGGTGTCGGCCACCTTGGCAACGGTCTCCGGGTCATTGACCTGAGCCATGACATTGGAGAGGAACTTCTCGTCGGTCTCGGCGCCCAGGACCTCAATGAGGCCGGCGCTTACCGCCTCGTCATAAGGCATGGTCTTGATGTCGTTGAAGATGTCGATCTCCTCCAGCCGCTTGGCAATAGCGTCGGCGTGGCGGGGAGGCAGCTGGGCACCGTCCTCCCAGTATACCTTGTAGCCGTTGTACTCCTTGGGGTTGTGGCTGGCGGTGACGTTGATGCCCGCCTGGCAGTGGTATTCCCGGACGGCAAAGCTCAGCTCGGGAGTGGGACGCAGGGACTCGAAAATGCGGACGTGGATGCCGTTAGCGGCACAGACCTCCGCGGCGGCCCGCGCAAACTCGGCGGAGTGGTTGCGGCAGTCCATGCAGATGGCCACGCCCCGATCCTTGCCCTCCTGGCCCTCGGCGCAGATGACGTCGGCAAAGCCCTGGGTGGCCCAGCGAATGACGTGGATATTCATATTATGTAAACCAACATACATGGTGCCACGGAGACCGGCGGTGCCGAACTCCAGAGGACCGTAAAACCGGGATTCGATCTCCTTGGGGTCGTTCTTGATGGATTCCAGCTCAGCTTTTTCCTCAGCGGACAGGGCGGGGCTGGCCAGCCATTTTTCGTATTCCTTCATGAAATCCATAAAATCTTCCTCCTCTTGAAATTATGTGAACTGAAAAAAGCAGGTCGTCACGAATCGGAAATGGTATATCCGCAGCGGGTACAGATAAAACCGTGCAAGATGCTCTGGGCAGAAGCATTGATATGGCCGCAGCGGGGACAACGGCGGCAGGCGGTGTTCAGATTTTTTGCCGCGAGACCCAGAAGCAGACCCGCCGCCAGCAGCGGCTTTCCCGCGGCGTTCTCCCGCAGGAGAAAACCAGCAATGACCAGCGCAAGCCCCAAAGCCACGCAGGGGTAAATGGCACGGCGCTTCCGCTTCCAGGACTTGGCGGCATCTTGACCGGACAGCGCGGGAGACGGTTTTGAAGCAGACTTTTTCACGGCACGGTCACTCCTTCTGTTTAGGTGCTTATTTATGATACCTCGTCCCGGCATTGATCTGGTATGCCCGGTAGATCTGCTCCAAAAGCATGACCCGGGCCAGATGGTGGGGGAAGGTCATGGGGGACATGGACAGCTTCACCGCCGCCAGGGCCTTCACGGAGGGGTGCAGGCCGAAGGAGCCGCCGATGAGAAACACCAGGTGGCTGACGCCCCGGCTGGCGCTGTCGGCCATGAGCCGGGCCAGCTCCTCGCTGGAGCGGGTCTTTCCCTCCACGCACAGGGCGATGACCATGGCGGCGGGAGGGAGCTTTGCCCGGATGGCGTCTGCCTCCTTGGAAAGGGCGGCTTCGATCTGGGCGGGGGAGGGGTCCTCCGGCAGCCGCTCCTCGGAAAGCTCCGTGATCTCCAGCTTGCAGAAACGGGAAAGCCGCTTGCTGTATTCGGAAACGGCGTCGGCGTAGAATTTTTCCTTCAGCTTGCCCACGCAGAGAATGGTCACTTTCTGCATGCGCACCTCCGGGTGACGGTATGGCAGGGACTCAAACTGTCCCGGGGTGCCACGGACAATTCCGGTTCCAGCCCGGCGGCGGACAGCGCCAGCTCCACGGCGCCGCGGGCCATGGCGGGCGTGTTGTTCTCCTTGCTCAGGTGGGCCAGGATGATGTCGGAGGCGCCGTGTTCCGCCAGCGTTACGGCGAAGCGGGCGGCGGTATCGTTGCTGAGATGACCCTTGCTGCCCAGAATGCGCTGCTTCAGATAGTAGGGATAGGGGCCGGACTCCAAAGTCTCCACATCGTGGTTGGACTCCAGAAGGGCCAGGTCCACACCGGGCAAAGCGTCCGCGGCTTCTTCGGTGACATATCCGGTGTCCGTCAGCAGGCCCACGCTGCCGTCCGGCGTATCAAAGCGGTAGCCGCAGGCGCCGGGAGCGTCATGGGAGGTGGCAAAGGCGGTGACAGAGCAGCCGCCCAAATCAAATCGGCTGTTTCGGGAAAAGGAACGGAGCCGTTCGCCGCACTGGGGCAGCCGGAAGCAGAGGTCCCGGGCGGCGTCCTCGCTGGCGAAGATGGGGAGCCGGCTCCGCTTCAGCAGGGTCTGCAAGCCGGCGGTATGGTCGGAATGGGTGTGGGTCAAAAGGATGGCGGTCAGATCCTCCAGCGTCAGTCCCAGCTCCCGGAGGGAGCAAGTGATGCGGCGGCAGGAGATGCCGGCATCCACCAGCAGGCGGGCACTTTCACAGCATACCAAAACCGCGTTGCCGGAGGACCCGCTGGCCAATGTATGTACGGTGGTCAAACAAGATACCTCGCTGTCTGTCGTTGTGAAAACCGGGAAAAAGAAACTGGCGTCCGCCCAGGAGAACGCCGACTAAGGTCGCCATCCTCCTCAGCGGACGCCATGGATACACAAGTTATAAAAGGAAAGCGCCTCAGCCGATATGGGCTTTTCGCTCCTCGGCTTCCTCAGGCTCCTCCACGGAGCGGATGTCGGCGCCCAGGCGGCGGAGCTTCTGGATAATGTCCTCATAGCCCCGCTCAATGTAATGGACGGAGCTGATCTCGCTTTCACCGTGGGCGGCCAGGGCGGCGATGACCATGGCGGCGCCGGCCCGCAGGTCGTAGGCCTGAATGGGAGCGCCGGTGAGATGGTCCACGCCCTCCACCACCGCCGTCTTTTCATCCACCTGGATGTTGGCCCCCATGCGGCGCAGCTCGTCCACATAGCGGTAGCGGTTGCTCCAAACGCCCTCCGTCACCAGAGAAGTGCCCTGGGCCAGAGAGAGGACTGTGGTGATCTGCGGCTGCATATCCGTGGGGAAGCCGGGATAGGGCATGGTCTTCACATTGGCCTTTTGCAGAGGACCGGTGCGGCGGACCAGAAGGGTGTCCTCATGCTCCTCCACCTCCACGCCCATTTCCACCAGCTTGGCGGTGATGCAGTCCATGTGCTTGGGAATGATATTCTTCACCAGGACCTGGCCGCCGGTGGCGGCCACGGCCGCCATGTAGGTGCCTGCCTCGATCTGGTCGGGAATGATGGCGTAGGTGCCGCCGGAAAGGCGGTCCACACCCCGGATCTTGATGGTGTCCGTGCCGGCGCCCCGGATATTGGCGCCCATGGAGTTGAGGAAGTTGGCCAGATCCACGATGTGGGGTTCTTTGGCGGCGTTTTCAATGACGGTGTTGCCCTCCGCCATGGTGGCGGCCATCATGATGTTCATGGTGGCGCCCACGGATACCACGTCCAGATAGATACTGCAGCCCTTTAAACGGTCGGATTCGGAGGTGGCGTGAATAAAGCCGCCCTCCACGATGACCTTGGCGCCCAGGGCGGAAAAGCCCTTCACGTGCTGGTCAATGGGCCGGAGACCGCCGAAGTTGCAGCCGCCGGGCATGGCGACCTCCGCCTGACCGAAGCGGCCCAGCAGGGCGCCCACCAGATAATAGGAGGCGCGGATCTTCCCCGCCGGATTCTGCTGGGTGCGGGTGGAATGGATCTTCCGGCAGTCGATCTCCACCGTGTGCCGGTTGATGGCGCGGACGTTGGCGCCCAGCTGCTCCAGAATGCGCAGGCAAAGGGTCACGTCGGAGATCTGGGGAATGTTTTCAATGCGGCAGACGCCGTCCACCATAAGGGCGGCGGGGATGATGGCAACAGCGGCATTTTTCGCGCCGCTGATCTCTACTTCACCAAACAGGGGTTTTCCACCCTGAACCAAATATTTCGTCAACTTTTTTACCCTCTCTTCAAGGCACATTCTTCTGTGGCGGCAGGACTGTCACAAAAACAGTTTGCCCGGCCAGTGCCGCTTCATACCCGCGGAAAGGCTGCGGGCCTGGGAAAATAAACCCCGGGGAAACTCACACATCATCAATATAGCATATCCGCCGTGGAAATGCAAATCATTCCTGCGGTGTTTCTGTAAAACGTTTCAACGCGGCGAAAACAGTGGCTGAAACCGTCAGGCGTGGGTGACGGCACCAGTATAACAGTTTACATAATACAAGCCGATATCTGTGCGGATACACCAGGCGGGCACCAGCGTCATGGAGGCGGCGGAGGTGGCCTGCACCTCATAGCAGGAGTAGATATCCGTAATGGAGGAAACCACGGAGCCCAGCTCCCGCTGGGCGCTCAAAAAGGATGACAGAGCCGACACGGCGGAGAGACTGTCCTCCCCGGCGGCAGCGGCGAAGGTATCCGGCAGGAAGGTGCCGCTGACGGAAAGAGTGCCCTCGTCCCAGGAAAAGCTGACGGTGCAGTTGTACACGGGACAGTTGTTGAATGTGCGGACAGCGCTGGCGGTAAAGTGCTCGTTTTCCCGCTGAAAGGTCAGCTCCTCATAGTGGAACTGGCGGCAGATGGAGCGGCAGAGGGACTCCGCCTCTTTGTCCGCGCCCACATGGACAGCGGCGTCAAAGCTGCCGCCGGAACGGAAGACCGCCGCGCCGTCGGTGCTGTCGTAAGACCAGATGCCGCCGCCCTGGTCGGAATAAGACAGTCCGGCTCCCAGCAGGAGGCTGGCCATCTGCCGGTCCTGGGCGGTGTCCCGGGGCAGGGTGCCGCCGGCAGGCGGCGCCTGAAAGGAGACCGCGTCCGGTGAGAGGGTCATGCCGTTGGCGGCGAATAGCTCCGTCAGCTGGGTGGTGGTCTGTGCCCGGGCCTCCTGTCGGGCGCTGAACCGGCTGAATAGGGAGACCAGCAAAAACAGATTTACCAGCACCAAGATCAATATGATAATGTTTTTCAGGCGGGAGCTTTGCATGGGCGGTTCCTTTCTGTAAAGGCGGTCATTCCAGCAGCCAGGCGGCGGAGGTGGTGTCGGCGCCGTTGTCCGTGTAGGCGATAAACATCTCTTTGCCCTCCTGTTGGGCGGCGATGGCAATGGCCTGCTTCAGCGGCAGCAGAAGGGAGGTCTCCTCTCCGGCGGTATACTGCCGGAAGCACAGGGTCAAGGAGGATACCGCGGTGCCGCTGAGCACGACCTCTGCGGCGCAGGTGCCGTCCGCGAACCGGATGGGCACGCCGCCTGCCTGATAGCCAAAACGCAGGACCGTGGCGGAGCCGGTCTGGTGGACCCGTTGCAAATACAAAGCCGCGTCTCCGGCGCGGCCGGACAGCAGGCTGTTTAAAAGATCGCTGACGCCGGACACGGCTTCCCACAGCGTGGGGATCTCAGACGCGGCGTCGATGAACAGGCCTGCCTTGCTGCTGCTCTGGTAGCGGATGACTCCTTCCGGCAAAAGGCGGACGGACTGATCCCCCTCCGTGACCACCTCGGCACCGCCGGATTCCATGTACCGGGAGTTGGTATATGGATTAAAGCCCAGCCGGGTCAGCACAGCGTCTGTGTCCGTCAGGGAGTTGGAGACAGACAGCAACGGCAGCTGTGGCAGAGGATTCAAAAACAAAGAGCGGGGGAAGACCTGCCGGAATGCCTCGTTATTTTCCGCGTAATCAAAGGCAAAGTACGCACCGCCCAGCTCATACCGGCTGATGGTGTCCTCCAGGTCTCCGGCGGTAATGGCGGTGTCGCAGCGGAGATAGGTGTTGCTCCCGTCCCACAGCAGCAGCTGTACGGTGCCGTTGTCAGAAGCGGAGATCACCAACTGCCGGGCGTTGGTGGAGGCGATGGCCGCGGGCAGATCCGGCAGGGAGAGCAGCTCCGCCAGAACAGACAGAGGCAGCGCCTCCCAGAAGTCGTAGAAAATGGAGGGCCGGGTCAGCGCGTCGATCAGATCCTGGCTTTCACAAGAGAGGAAGCTCCGGGCGGAGCCCAGGGCCTCTCCCAGCCGGGTAGCCAGGGGAATGAACTCCTCGCTGTCGGAGGAGAGGGTCACGCCGCCGTAACGTCCATAAGTGCCGGACACGGCTGTCCGCACCGGAGCTGACAGCGGCACAGCCGTCTCTTCCGCTGCCGCGGCGGCCGGTGAAGAGGAAGCGGAGAACCAGCGGTTCAGCAGACTGCTGCCCTGGGACAGGGAGGAGATCTGGGTGGCAGCGAACAGCATCACCGCGGAGACCGTCAGCAGGGTGATGACGATGTTTTGGAACAGGTCCAGACGGCTGCGTGCTTTTTTGCGATTCCCCATCCGGCGGCACCTCCTTCGCGGTCAGACAAATATGAGTCGATTGCGGAATACAGAAACAAGAGCGCGGCAGGCGTTATGATGCCTGGGGACCGGCGATGGGCACCACCAGCCGCACTGTGGTGCCCGGCCCCTCGTGGGGCGCCAGGGCCAGGGAGCCATTGTGCCGGAGCACCAGCTCCCGGGCGATGGAGAGCCCCAGACCCGTGCCGCCGGATTCCCGGGAGCGGGCCTTGTCCACCCGGTAGAAGCGGTCGAAGATCCGGTCCCGGTCCTTTTCCGGAATGCCGATGCCGTCGTCGCAGACCTCCATCCAAACGTCGGCATCCGTGGCGCCGGCGGTGATGCGGATATGGCCGCCGTCGGGGGTATACTTGATGGCGTTGCCGATGATGTTCATCATGACCTGCTCCAGCCGGCGGCGGTCTCCCACGATGAGGGGCAGCTCTTCCAGAGAGCCGCAGGTCAGCTGGTGGCTGTGGCTTTTGGCGGCCAGGGCGTTGGCCCGGCAGACGCTGGTGATGGCCTCGGCAAAGGAGAAGCGGGTGAGGGCAAGCTCCGTGTGGCCGGAATCCAGCCGGGACAGAGTCAAAAGGTCCTGAACGATGTGGGTCATCCGGTCCGTCTCCGTGATGATGATGTCCAGAAAGCCGTTGGCGGTCTCCGTGGGGATGTCGCCGTTGGCATCCCGCAGGGTCTCAGCATAGCTGCGGACATTGGTGAGGGGCGTGCGCAGCTCGTGGGACACGTTGGCCACGAATTCCTTCCGCCGTTCCTCGTTGCGGTGCTGCTCCGTTACGTCGTGCAGCACGATGAGTACGCCGCCCCGGGCCTGGTCGGAGAAGGGCGCCAGATACAGCTCCAGCGTCCGGTCCCCCACCACCATCTCTCCCTCGGCGTAGTTGGGGCGCTGAAGGGCCAGCATGGCCTGGAAGGAATAAACGGAGCCGAACAGCTCCTCATACGTGCAGCGGCTGTCTACGTTCCGGTGGAGCATGGTGTTGGCGGCGGGGTTGCAGTGGATGAGTTGTCCCTCGTGATTGAAGGCCACCACACCGTCGGTCATGTGGAGGAACAGCGTGTCCAGCTTGTCACGTTCGTTTTCCACGGCGGCCAGCGTCTCCTGCAAAATACTGGCCATTTCGTTGAAGGTGCCGGTGAGGATGCCGATCTCGTCGGTGGATTCCACCGGCAGGGCACTGTCAAAGTCGCCGGCGGCCACTCTTTCCGCGCCGGCGGTGAGCTTTTCAATGGGACCCACCATGGTCTTGGACAACAGGAAGCTCAGCAGCACGGAGATGAGCAGGCCGATGACCATGGCCTGCATGATAATGGTGAACAGCTGGCTGTTCAGCTCGGACATAGATTCCTTCGTGTCCAAAATATAGATGATATAGGCGTTGCCGCCGCCCATGATGGGGATGGCCACGTCCATGTAGTCGGCGGTGATATCGCTTTCATCGCCCACCAGGTTGGGATCATTTTGGGCCACGGCGTTCCGGGCGGTCAGGAGATTGGCGGTCTGTTCCCGGGGCAGGCTCTCCTCGCCGGCGGAGCCGCTGAGAAAGCGGCCGGTGTGGCCGTCCAGAATGAAGTAGTTGCGGCTGCGGTAATCGATGCCCAGTTCACCGGCGTAGGCCTTCATCAGCTCCTGCAGCTGTTGGGCCCCGTCCTCATTGGCGGCCTCGGCCCGCAGGTCCGACACGAAGTCCCGGTGCTCCTCGCCGAAGACATCGGCCATCTGCTGGTAAAACGTGTTGATATAGAAGCTGGAGATGCTGGTGGTCAAAAAGGCGCCCACCACTGCCATCAGCGATGTGATGAGCAGCAACAGAATGAGCATCAGCTTCATGTGCAGGCTGCGGAACAAGGGCGATCACCTCTTTATGTGGGATAGGCGCGGGTAAGAGCGGTCACACGGCAAAATAGTATCCGGCGCCCCGGCGGGTCAGGATGTACACGGGATTGGCGGGGTCCGCCTCGATCTTTTCCCGCAGGCGCCGCACCGTCACGTCCACGGTGCGCACATCGTCGCCCACATAGCCGTAGTTCCACACCTGCTCCATCAGGGAGATGCGGGAATAGACCTTGTTGGGATGGCTTGCCAGAAAGGTGAGCAGCTCGTACTCCCGCTGGGTCAGGTCGATGGCCTTGCCGCCCCGGAAGACCTGGTGGCTGTCGGTGTTGATGGACAGGTCCCCGGCCACCGGCATGGCGGACGCGGCGGCCGTGGCGGCGGGAGCGGCCATGGCGGTGCGGCGGATATTGGCGCCCACCCGGGCGATGAGCTCCCGCATGGAAAAGGGCTTTGTGATATAGTCATCGGCGCCGATCTCCAGACCCAGCACCTTGTCGGATTCCTCCTCCCGGGCAGTGAGGATGATGACCGGCACGTTGCTGCCCTGGTTCCGCAGGGATCTGCACACGTCAAAGCCGTTCATCTTCGGCAGCATCACATCCAGAAGGATCAGGTCCGGATTGGCGGAAACAGCCTGGGCAAGGCCGCTTTCGCCGTCATAGGCCTCCAGGGTCCGATAGCCCTCCCGCTGGAGGTTGAAGCGCAGAATGTCCACGATATTTTTTTCGTCCTCGACGATCAGAACCGTTTTTTGGGTGTTCATGGAAACCCTCCGTTACGTTTTTAAAGGTTCAGCAGGAGCTTGGCTTTCAGCACGGCGGCCACGGTCTTGGCGTCTTCGATCTCGCCGTTCATGCAGCGGTGGACCATCTCGTCAAAGGGGATGCGCTCCACGTTCAAAAATTCATCGGGGTCCAGCTGCTGGTCCTCCATATGCAGGCCCCTGGCCAAAAACAGGTGCAATACCTCACTGTAGCAGCCGGGAGCGGGCAGGATGGCGCCCAGAGGCAAAAACACATCCGGCACGGCGCCGGTCTCCTCCTTCAGCTCCCGCAGGGCGCCGGCGGCGGGGTCCTCGCCGGGGTCCAGCTTGCCGGCCGGGATCTCCAAAAGTGTTTTGCCGAACACATACCGGTACTGGGTCACGGTCAGCACGTTGTTCCGCTCATCCAGAGGCAGCACGGCCACGCCGTCCACATGCTCCACCACTTCCCGGATGGAGGTATTGCCGTTGGGCAGCCGCACCACATCGGAGTGGACGGTGAACAGCGGGCCGCTGTACTGCTCCTTCCGGCTGATGGTGGTCTCGGTCAGATCCGTAAATGTACTCATATCGCCACACCTCGTAGTTTTCTTCTTGTTTAGCATCTGCTGGCTGCAGGCATAATGGACTTGTTCATTATACCACGGGCACGGGGAAATGCCAACCGCGACTTTCTCTTGAAGAACGGGGAAAATCATGGTATACTGATACATCCAAGGGGGAGGTGAGCCATACGGAGAAAAAGGGGATCAAGATCGCGGCTCAGAACCGCAAGGCCTTTCACGACTATTTTGTGGAGGATAAATACGAGGCGGGCATTGAGCTTTTCGGCACGGAGGTCAAGTCCGTCCGGGCCGGCACGCTGAATTTAAAGGATTCCTACTGCACGGTCAAGGACGGCGAACTGTTCGTTCAGGGCATGCATATCTCTCCCTATGAAAAGGGGAACATCTTCAACAAGGACCCAGTCCGCACCCGGCGGCTCCTGATGCATAAGCGGGAGATCCGCAAGCTCCATGCCCTCATCAAGCAGGACGGATACACCCTGGTGCCCCTGAGCGTCTATTTCAAGGACGCCCGGGTCAAGCTGGAGGTGGGCCTGTGCAAGGGCAAGAAAAATTACGACAAGCGGGAGGCCTCCGCCAAGCGGGACGCCAAACGGGAGATCGACCGCACGATGAAAGAAAGGAATCGATAACAATGTCTTATCCCATTGTCACCATCACCATGGAGGACGGCCGCGTCATGAAGGGCGAGCTGTATCCCGACAAGGCCCCCAACACCGTCAACAACTTTATCTCCCTGGCCAACAAGGGTTTTTACGACGGACTGACCTTCCACCGGGTCATCCCCGGCTTCATGATCCAGGGCGGCTGCCCCCAGGGGACCGGCATGGGCGGCCCCGGCTATGAGATCAACGGCGAATTTTCCGCCAACGGCTTCCGCCAGAACGATCTGAAGCACACTCTGGGCGTGCTGTCCATGGCCCGCACCATGGCCCCCAACTCCGCCGGCAGTCAGTTCTTCGTCATGGTGGCCCCCGCGCCCCATCTGGATGGCCAGTACGCCGCCTTCGGCCAGATCACCGAGGGTACGGATGTGGCCGTGGACATCTCCCGGGTCCAGCGGAACATGATGAACGACAAGCCCAAGAAGCCCGTGGTCATGCAGTCTGTCCGGGTGGATACTCTGGGCGAGGAGTATCCCGCTCCCGAGAGCCACTGAATCTCAATGAGGAATTAGGAGTTAGGAATTAGGAGCTTTCCTGATTTAATACCCAATTCCTAATTTCTTATTCCTAATTCCTAATTTTTAAGAGGGGGGTGGGATCTTTATGAAGACCGCCATCATCACCGGCGCGTCCTCCGGATTGGGACGCGAGTTTGTCCGCCAGCTGGCGGATGTATTCCCGGGCATTGACTGCTACTGGCTCATCGCCCGCCGGCGGGACCGGCTGGAGGAAATGGCTGCGGGTTTGCCGGATAAGACGGTGGAGTGCCTGGGGCTGGACCTGTGCGACACCATGAGCTTTGTGGCACTGCAGGAAAAGCTGACGGCGGAGCAGCCGGAAGTCACCATGCTCATCAACAACGCCGGCTGCGGCTACCTGGGCAGCCTGGGCCAGGTGGAGACCTCCACCCAGACCCGGATGATCGACCTGAATCTCCGGGCTCTGACGGCCATCACCAACATGGTCATCCCCTTCATGCCGGAGGGGAGCCGCATCATCAATGTCTCATCCATTGCATCCTTCTGCCCCAACCCCCGCATGACGGTGTATTCCTCCACCAAGGCGTATGTGTCCTCCTTCACGGTGGGGCTCTCCGAGGAACTGCGGGACAAGGGGATCACGGTCACCGCCGTGTGTCCCGGCCCCATGAAGACGGAATTCCTGGATGTGGGCAGGATCACCGGAAATTCCAAAATGTTTGCTACGTTGCCCTACTGCGACCAGGTCCGGGTGGCGGCCGGCACCCTACGGGCGGCCAAGGCCGGCCGGACCATCTATACGCCCCGGTTGTTCTATAAGTTCTACCGCGTTGTTGCAAAGGTGGCGCCGGTAAAGCTCATGGTCAAGCTGGCAAAAACATGAAAAAGCAAAATGTCACGAAATCGTAACACATTTCGACGGCGAAATGTGTTACGATACATGACAGCGATCCCAATTCCAAATGCACTCTCATGATCCGAGCGAAACCCAGCGAAGCGGATTCGCGAGGAAGAGGAGAGGCAAACGGAGCGGTGAGAGCTTTCGCCGCAAGGCGGAAGCGAACATAGCACAGTTTGTATCGACGAGGGGGTGTACCGGTTTCGACGGGGGTATGGAGGCGGGACAAGCGGGCGGCGGCGCCTGACCGCCATAAAACGGGCAATTTATAAATTAAATAACAACAACACTGTTGCTGTTGCTGCCTAATTAAGGCAGCCGTCTGAACCGGAGAGGCCACAGGCCGGGGAAGGCGTCGTTAATGTGGCGTCCGTGAGGCGGGAAAGAGTTGACCTGCCCACGCATCATGACTCTCACCTGACCAGACGGCATGACGGTTTGCCGTCTGGAAGGGGAACAGGGAGGAAGACTCCCGCAATAACCGTCTGCGCCCGGAGAAAGTCCCGTTAAAGTGCTTTCGGACGGGGGTTCAACTCCCCCCACCTCCACCAAATTCGACTGGTACGAACTCCGGCGCCACGCTCTATTTCGTGGCCCCGGTTTTCGTCCTGGTCGCACAGCTAAAAGAAAAGGCTGCACCGTGTGAAGTGACCCCAAAAAGTTAGACAATATTCGAAAGTAAATTTATTTA
>JAETPK010000051.1 GCA_021771265.1 Oscillospiraceae bacterium | reverse complement strand
GGAGTACTTCCGGGAGCTGGTAGGAGACGGCGGTGTTGCCATTCAGCCGTCGCGCATGGCCTCTGAGGATTTCTCCGAATTCACCACCCGGGTGCCGGGCGCGTTCGTACGGCTGAGCTGCGGCAGCAAGGCGGAGGGGTATACCGTGGATGCGCACAACCCCGGCGTGATCTTCAACGAGGATGCGATCCCCGTGGGTACTGCGGCCTATGTCTACGGCGCTTTGCGCTGGCTGGAGGAGCATCCGGAGTAACAGTTGTAAAAGCGCGTTCAGATACTTGCAGATATTGGAAAGGAGGCAGTGCAGCCTCTGGCACGCAAGTGTGATGCTGCATCAAGAGAAATATGAAAAATACAGCAACCGAGAGGAAATCACCCTTTATGCGGTTCCTGGGTGTGGTGGAACGTGTCGGCAACAAGATGCCGGAACCCATGACCCTGTTTTTGGTCTTAGGCGTTCTTGTCCTGATCATTGCCCATATCGGCTCTATGTTTGGCTGGGGTGCCACCGGTATGATATACAACAGCACCACAGGCGCTGTTGAGGAGCAGACGGTCATGGTCACCACGCTGCTCACCGGAGAGGGTATCACCTATATCCTGAACAACATGGTCAAGCTGTTCGTCAACTACTCCGCACTGGGCATTACCTTGGTCATGTTCTTCGGTATCGCCGTGGCCGACGGCTCCGGCTATCTGGCTCTGGCTATTAAGCGCTTTATCCGGGTCACTCCCAGCAAATTGATCTACCCCGCGATTATCTTCATCGGCGTATGCAGCAACATTGTTAACGCCACTGCCACGTTGATCATGCTGCCCCTGTCCGCCATGATTTTCTTGGGCTATAAGCGTCACCCCATCGCCGGCATGATGATGGCCTTTGCCGCCATTAACTGCGGCCTGACCGCCAACGTCATGTTGACGAACATTGATGCCTTGATAGGCGGCGCTACCCAGCAGGCGGCGCAGATCCTGGACCCCAGCTACACAGTACCCATCACCGCCAACTGGTACTTTATGATCGCCTCCACCTTCATGATGGCTATCGTAGGCACCTTTATCACCCGCCGGGTAGTGGAACCCATGCTGGGCCCCTATGATCCTGTCGCCGCGGGTCTCGACATGAAGGAAATCCAGGCGCTGGAAGCGGAAGAGACTCCCCTGGAAAAAAAGGCCTTCCGTTGGGCCAACATCACCCTGCTGGTCATGATCGCCGCTTTGGTGGCCGTCTGCATCCCGGCCGACTCCATCATGCGCAACCCCACCACCGGCAGCCTGATCAACGGGTCCCTGCTGATGAACCAGATGGTCATTTTCGTGGCGATCCTGTTCTTTGTGCCCTCTCTGGTCTATGGCCGTATCGTGGGTGTCTTCAAGACGGAGAAGGATGTGCTCAATCAGATCTATAAAACCTTCGCCGGCCAGGTGTCCTTCATCTGTGTGGCCTTTACCGCTGCCCAGTTTTTGGATTGGTTCTCCAAGACGAATCTGGCCACCGTCATCTCCCTGCGCGGCGCTGAGATCCTCAGCAACTTGAAGGTCCATTGGATCCCGCTGCTGATCATTTTCATCGTCTTCTGCGCCTTCATCAATATTTTCATGTTCTCCGCCACCCGTATGTCAAGCCCAAGACAAAAAAATATGAGATTTTTTTTTGGAGAGTGCAGGAGGAACACTCTCCAAGCTAACGGACGGCCTCTCTTGATGCCCTGTTGGGCCTGGGTATAATGGCCTGTTCATCGTCCAGGTTCTTGATGATGACCGGCATAACGTCCAGCCCAGCCGCTTCACAGGCGAGCTTTCTGCGCCGTCCGGCGATGATCTCATAGCCGCCCTCCGCGCGGGGCCGGACGGTGCCGGGGGTGAGGACGCCGCTGCGCTTGACGCTCTCGATGGTCTCCTGCATGGAATCATCGTCGTGTGAGCATGGCATTTCGCAAGTCCTCCTGTTCCTGTTTTCGGGCAAAAGAAAAGCAGGAAACCTGAAAAGATTTCCTGCTTGTATACCGTTGTGATAGGCAACTGACTATTTAATTTTGATAGACTGTCAGCCTGACGAACTGGAAGTTCTCATGGTACTTTTGTAAAGGAAACCAGTAGAAGCTCCGAAAATGTCAAATTTACAGTTTCTAATGAGGTAGTATTCTGATCAGGCAGGAATATGGAAATTGAAAACCGACTTCCAAAGTCGTCGAATTCTGTTGTCTGAAGTGAATATTTTACGATAGCACTTTCTGAAGGAGTAACTGAAATTTGGCTTTGTAGAAATCCTTCATCGTAGGCGCAAGCCGTCAAAATGGTAGATATATCTTTGTCAATGATTCCATGAGCTTCAAATTGGAGATTGATTGTATCTGATGATACAGATTCTGCTGTTTTCAAGATGATTTTTCCTGAATCATCATCTAATACAGTTGTATCACAGAGGTCTTGGATATTTTCTAAATCTATGTCAATTTCAAAATATTTGTCTGTGGCAAGAACAGATTTAGTGTAGGAATTACTTTCAGCTATTGTCTGGAAAGAACTTTCCGTGTTAGAAGTACAGGCTGAGGTCAAAAAAATCAAACTACAAATCAGAGCAAAGAAGATGTATCGTTTCAAGAAGAATTCCCCTTTCTCGAATTTCGATTTATCAAATCAATTATACACCGGCAGTATTCCCTTGTCAAATGCACTAAAATCAGCATATAGCGGACAAGGGCTTTTCAAAATCCTTTGTCCGCTATGTACGCTGAACTTATTATGCTTTATCCGGCTTTCTTCTGCTGATGCTCCGCCCACTGGTCCAACAGACGGTAGATGATGTCCTCGATTTGCCGCGGCGTGTAGCTTTGAGGGAAGTATTTGCGGAGGGCTTGTCCCTTGAGGGTGATGTTGTCCCAGCAGGGCTTCTTCTGCTCGCACATGACAGCCAGCATACTGTCCTCGGTCAGCGTACCGGCCTCGCTCATCTCGCGCATTCGCTTGGCCTGAGAAACGGAGGGGGACGCCTGCTCATAGTCCATGGTCATAACCAGCATGGCCTGTTCCTCCGGCTTCAGGTAGGAGATTTGCTCGGCGGGCGTGATGCCCATAGCGCCATTATCCACCGTTTTCTGCAATTCTGGGATCAGCTCAGTCAGGCGGATGTACCGCTGGATTGTCCGCCCGCTCTCGCCAGCGGCCTCGCCCACCACATCGGCGGCTTCCTTCTTCTTGCTCTCCTCAGACTTCCCGCCATCCTGTCGGGAGGTGAGGTCTGTCCGCGCTCCCTGCCGCTTGATGGCCTCCAGCTTCATTTTATAGGCAGCGGCTTTCTCGCTGGGCAGGACTTCCTCCCGCTGGATGCCGGAATCCACCATTTCAATAATGGCCTGCTCATCGTCCAGGTTCTTGATGATGACCGGCATGACTTCCAGCCCAGCCGCTTCACAGGCGAGCTTTCTGCGCCGTCCGGCGATGATCTCATAGCCGCCCTCCGCGCGGGGCCGGACGGTGCCGGGGGTGAGGATGCCGCTGCGCTTGACGCTCTCGATGGTCTCCTGCATGGAATCATCGTCACGCATCTTGATGGGATGGTCGGCCCTCTCATAGAGGTCGGTCAGGGGAACGAGGGTGATCTTCTCGGCAGATGCCTTTTTCCTGGTAGTTGCCATGTTCATTAACCTCCTTATAGGCGGCAGCGGCGTTCGGGTCAGGATGTTTTCCGAACGCCGCCGCGTTTGTCGTTAATGAAACATCCTCACGGTTTTACGACTTTTGACCTGCTTTTTCATAGTTGGAAAAGGAATGAAAAAGATGGCTCAAACCCTCGAAACGCCCGTCATTACTGGGGTTTTCCGGTTTGTCGTTATTATACCGTAAGGGCACTGCCAAGTGGTTCATGTTTGCGCCTGTGTTCGTCCCCATGCTGATGACCATCGGCATCTCTCCTGAGATGACCCAGCTGGCCTACCGCATCGGCGACAGCTGCACCAACGCCATCTCCCCCATGTCTCCCTATATTCCCTTTATTATCATGCTGATGCAGAAGTACAAGAAGGATGCCGGCATGGGCACACACTTCTCTTTGCTGGTGCCCTATGCCTTTGGCTTCCTGGTCGCCTGGATCATTTTCTTCGTGATCTACACGCTGCTTGGCCTGCCCATCGGCCCTGGTATTTCGTATTTCTATTGATCATGCGTGAAACAGTCGAACGGGAGCGGCAGTCTTGCCGCTCCCATTCGAAGACCGCACCAGCAAGGATGAGGATGAAAATCAACATGTGGAGAGACACTTCTCTTTCCGTACAAGAAGGAGCGAACAGTTATGACTGCCAGAGATGAGATCGTAGCGTATATTGAAAAACGGAAAGATGTCTATACGGAGGCATCCGATCAAATTTGGGAATACGCGGAGCTGGCTCTTGAGGAGACACGGTCCGCGGCTGTCCTGATAGAGATCCTCAAAAAGGAGGGATTTCTGGTAACAGAAGGCGTTGCGGACATGCCCACGGCATTTGTGGCGGAGTTTGGATGCGGCAAGCCTGTCATCGCATACCTCGGCGAATATGACGCGCTGCCGGGACTCAGCCAAAAGGCGGATGTCTTTGCGCAGGACCCTGTTATGAAGGACGCGCCTGGACACGGCTGCGGACATAATCTTTTGGGCGTTGCCGCGCTGGCCGCCGCCGTGGCGGCCAAACAATATATGGAAGCCCACGGTACGAAGGGCACTGTGCGCTTCTATGGCTGCCCTGCGGAGGAGGGCGGCTGCGGAAAAAGCTTCATGGCCAGAGAGGGCCTGTTCCGGGACGTGGATGCGGCGTTTACATGGCATCCGTCGACGATTTATTCGCCGTGGATCATGTCATCGCTCTCTGTTATGAGCATGGACTTCCAGTTTACCGGAAAAACATCCCACGCCGGATCCGCGCCGCATCTGGGGCGCAGCGCCCTCGACGCCTGTGAGCTGATGAACGTAGGTGTGAATTACCTGCGAGAGCATGTGCCGGAAGAGGTCCGCATGCACTATGCCTATTTGGACGCCGGCGGAACAGCGGCAAACATTGTACAAGGACATTCTAAGCTGCGGTATATGGTGCGTGCCAAAAAGATGCAAACGGTGCTGGATGTGGCAGCGCGTATCAAAGATGTGGCCAGAGGCGCTGCCCTGATGACGGGGACGCAGATGGAGTGCCGGGAAAAAGCCTGTTTTTCCGACTTTATCCCAAATCCCACATTGACAAATGTGCTCTATGAGTCCATGTGTGAAATTGGCGCGCCTTCGTTCACTGATGAAGAATACAAATATGCCGAGAAGATCAGGAGCCTGTTGAACTCCGCGACTTTCTGCACCTTAGACCACCGGGAAACGGGAATGTCCCGGGAGGAGGCCACCGACTATTTCGAAAAGCATGCGCTGTTCGACCGGATCGGCCCTTACAAGGAAAGCGAGGAGTACATGTCCGCATCCACGGATGTGGGTGATGTCAGCCAGGCAACGCCTACCGCGCAAATGCGGGCGCCGTGCTATGCCATCGGAACGCCGGGGCACTCCTGGTATATTGTGGCGCAGGGAAAATCTTCGATCGCACACAAGGCTATTTTGATCACTGGCAAGTGCCTGGCCCTGGCAGGCGTCAAGGTCCTGGAGGATACAAGCGGCGAGATCATCAAGCGCGCCAGACAGGAATTACTTGAAAAGACCGGTGGGATATACCACTGCCCATTCCCGGAGGGCGTGAAGCCACAGGATGTTTTGTGATGGGTCCTGTTCAGAGAATGGTGCGCTTACGTGTATGGATGCGCGGCCGGCACTGTACGAACGGTTATGAAAGGGGAGGAAGCGATGGCAAAGCAACGCTGTAAAGGGGTCCAACTGATCATTCTCTCATCCTTTTTCTATGCGCTGATGAGCGCGTTCGTCAGTATGGCGGGAGATCTGCCCTTCTTTCAAAAAGTGCTGTTTCGAAATGGCGTGGCCTTGGTCGTGTCAGGCGGCGTCATTCTGGCAAAGCGGATCCCGGTGGTCGTATCCAAAGCCGGCCGGGGCCCGCTGGCCTGCCGCATCATTCTGGGGTTTATCGGTGTGGTCTGCAACTACTACGCCATCGATCACCTGATGCTGGCCAGCTCCAATTCGCTGCAAAAGCTCAGCCCGTTTTTTGCGATCTTGTTCGCGGCGCTGTTTCTGAAGGAGCGCGTCAGCCGCGCGCAGGCCGGCTGCATCATCGTGGCGCTGGTGGGAAGCGCTTTTTTGATCTTTCCAAATCTTAAAATGATCGGGTTCTCTTCCTGTATAGCATTGCTGGGCGGGATCGCCACCGGCGGAACGCATGTATCACTGAGGGCACTGCGAAGCAGGAGCGATATTGACGGGTCGGTGATCGTATTCCTGTTCTCTTTGTTTTCCACTGTGCTGACAGCGGTTCCATGCACACTGCATTGGTCCGCGATGGAGCCCTGGCAGGTGCTGTGCCTTCTGCTGGCGGGAGCTTCCTGCGCGATCGCACAGTATGCGTTGACGGGGGCCTACCGGTATGCCGCGCCCAAGGAGATCTCGATTTATGACTGCACGCAAATTATATTTTCAGGGCTGCTGGGCTATTTTCTCTTCCGGCAGATCCCGGACGGGTATAGTTTGATCGCCTACGCGCTGATCATTGCCGCGTCCACACTGCTGTTTCTCGACTATCGCCAGGCAGACCGCCGCGCATCGTAGAGAGAACAGCTATAGCTGGCTGCTGCGGAGAAGAGCGATGAACGAAAAGAAAGAACTGTTTGAAACCGTCCCCGTCCCGAAAGCCCTGATGACCCTGGCGCTTCCGTCCATCGCAAGCCAACTGATCACCATGATTTACAGCTTGGCTGATACGCTTTATATCGGCATGACGGACGATCCCATAAAAGTGGCTGCGATCAGCGTCGTGTCTGTTTTGTTCTTCGTGATGAACGCCTTTGCCAATCTGTTCGGTGTCGGCGGAGGAAGCCAGGTCTCGCGGCTTCTTGGAAAGGGCGGAGAGGAAGAGGTACGGCGTGTGACAGCGTTCAGCTTTTGGGGAGCCCTCGCTGTCGCGCTGCTCTATTCACTGCTCTGCCTCTCTTTCTCAAAGCCCCTGATGCGGTTTATCGGCGCGACGGACAATACCCTGGAGTATACGTTGGATTATCTGTTTTGGGTCGTGATCCTGGGTGGCGTACCGTCCACATTGAGCATGGTCATGTCCCATCTGCTGCGGGGAGCCGGCTATGCCCGGCAGGCGAGCTTTGGGATCGGTCTCGGTGGGCTTTTGAATCTGTTTTTGGACCCCCTGTTTATGTTTGTGATCCTGCCGGAGGGGCTGGAAGTGACCGGTGTGGCACTTGCCACATTTACATCAAATGTGGTTTCCCTGCTGTATTTTGCCGCGGCGTTTTTCCGGCTTCGCAGACGATCCGCGCTTGCGCTGACGTTCAGCGGAGCCCTCCCCACCAGGGAATCAGTCCAGTCGATCTTTTCTGTCGGTCTGCCCTCGGCAATCAGCACACTGCTGGCCTGCGTCACAACGGGGATCGCCACCAGAATGACCTCCGCCATGGGGGATATCCCCGTGGCGGCGATCGGGATCGTAAAGAAGATCGATCAGCTCCCCCTGAACATTGGGATGGGCCTCTGCCAGGGCATGATGCCCCTGGTGGCATACAATTACTCGTCACATAACAAAAAGCGCATGGATGCCTTTATCCACGTTACGAAGATCGCAGGTGTATCCTTTGCGGTCGTATGTGTGCTCGTCTTTGAAGTCTTTGCCGATCAAGTGATCCAGCTGTTTATTCAGGATGCCGAGACCGTGCGGCTGGGGATCAGCTTTCTGCGGATCGCCAGCCTGGGGACGCCGTTTATGGTCTACATTTTCCAAATTATCCACTGTTTCCAGGCCATGAACAAGGGCAAGGCCACGCTGCTGCTGAGTATTTGCAGGCAGGGGGCCGTGTACCTCCCGATCCTCTTTACGATGCGGCATCTGTTTGGGCTTTACGGCATCGTCTGGGCCCAGATCGTCTCCAATATGATCACGATGCTGATCGCCCGCACGATGTATCTGCGGGCAAGGTCGTCATTGTGACGCGCAGACGGCTCTTTTCCCATTGGAACATAACACGGGACACTCTTGTATAAGAGTGTCCCGTGTTTCAGCTTCACAGAGCTTCGCCGGAGGAGGCTGGCGTCTGATGGGCCGTTCCTGCCAGCAGCAGGTACAGATACGGGGCAAGCAGCCCTGGGATCATGACCGGTATGCTCACCTGGTCAAAGACCCGGATCATGATCTGGTCCACCCAGCCGGTCGCCTCCACTGTGGTCCACAGGCGGTAGACCAGCATGGAGTATCCGCCTGCCGCCTGACGGAGCTGTTCCGCTGCCAGCAGCGCGGTGTGCCAGGCCACCATGATGGTGGCGGAGAGGAAGATGTCTTTCCGGGACAGGCCCCGCACAAATTTCCAGCCCATACCCCAGAATGCCAAAAACCCGATGACGGCCATGATTTCTGTCACGTATCCACCGGTGATGTAATAGGCCCCGGTCGCCGGGTCCGGCCCCGAAGCCCTTTGAATCTGCACGCTGATAAACGCAAGGATATAGGTCAGAAAGCGCAGGCCGATCCCCGTGACGCCCAGGACCAGCGGCACCCGCCAGATGGGCTTTTTTAAAATTTCCATATGTATTCTCCTCCTTTTTAGCATTATAGCATGGAAAAGCAGGGAAATGGTTACAAAAATACAACAAAAAGCGCCCTGATAGGGCGCTTTTTGCAGGATGTGAAAATTATTCAGCCTTGGGGCCGGCGGCTACCACCTCGGCGCTCATGTGGGTGTACTTCTTGAAGTTTTCCACAAAGCTGGAGGCCAGCTTCTTGCAGCTTGCCTCGTAAGCGGCCTTGTCTTCCCAGGTGTTGGCGGGGATCAGCAGCTCGCTGGGCACGCCCTCGATGGAGGTGGGCACCTGGACGCCGAAGGTGGGGTCGGTGACGAACTCGCTCTGCTCAATGGCGCCGGTGAGGGCGGCGGTGACCATGGAGCGGGTGTAGCTGAGCTTCATGCGCTTGCCGGTGCCGTTCCAGCCGGTATTGACCAGATACACGTGGGCGCCGGACTTCTCCACCTTTTCCGCCAGCATGGCGGCATAGACGGAGGGGTCCAGAGGCAGGAAGGGCTCGCCGAAGCAGGTGGAGAAGGTGGGCACCGGCTCCGTGATGCCGATCTCCGTGCCGGCCACCTTGCTGGTGAAGCCGGAGACGAAGTAGTACATGGCCTGGTTCTTATCCAGCTTGGAGATGGGAGGCAGCACGCCGTAGGCGTCGGCGGTCAGGAAAATGACGGTCTTGGGGACGCTGGGGCTCATGCCGGAGAGCTCCGCGTTGGGGATATACTCCACAGGATAGCCCACCCGGGAGTTGACGGCCAGGGAGTCATCGTCAAAGTCGAATTCCCGGGTCTCGTCATCCATGACCACGTTTTCCACCAGGGCACCGAACTTGATGGCATTGTAGATCTCCGGCTCGCCCTCGGGGCTGAGGTTGATGCACTTGGCGTAGCAGCCGCCCTCGAAGTTGAACACGGAGTCGTCAGCCCAGCCGTGCTCGTCGTCACCGATGAGCAGGCGGTTGGGGTCAGCGGACAGGGTGGTCTTGCCGGTGCCGGACAGGCCGAAGAACACGGCGGTGTCGCCCTCTCTGCCCATGTTGGCGGAGCAGTGCATGGGGAACACGCCCATCTTGGGCAGCACATAGTTCATGACGGAGAACACGGACTTCTTGATCTCGCCAGCGTACTGGCTGCCGCAGATGACCACCATCTTCTCCTCATAATCCACCAGAATGGCGGCCTCAGAGCGGGTGCCGTCGATCTCGGGGATGCACTTGAAGCCGGGGGCGGCGATGATGGTGTAGTCGGCCTTGAAGTCCTCCAACTGGTCCGCGGTGGGGCGGCGCAGCAGCTGATGGATGAACAGGTTCTGGGAGGCCAGCTCATTGACGATGCGGAAGGCCTGGGTGTACTTGGGGTCCGCGCCGGCAAAGCCGTCGAAAATGAAGATCTCCTTATTCTGGAGATAGGCGATGACCTTGCTCTTGATGGCCTCAAACTTGGCCTTTTCAATGGGGCGGTTCACCTTGCCCCAGGCGATCTCGTCATGGACGGCAGGGGTGTCCACGATGAACTTGTCGTTGGCGCTGCGGCCGGTGTACTTGCCGGTCTTCACCACCAGGGCGCCGGTATTGCTCAGCTTTCCCTCGCCCCGGCGCAGGGCATGCTCCGTCAGCTGGGCGGGGGTGAGGTTGCGGTATACAGCGGCAGAATTGATGATGCCGAGCGTTTCCAGACCGTAGGTTTCCATAAATAGTCCTCCTTTTAAACAATCAGATGGAACGTGACACAAATACATTTATTTGCAGATTTGTTTCCAGAAAAACGGTTGCGGTAGCATTTTTGGCTTATTTTACTCCAATTTTGGAGGAAAAGCAAGACGGAAAAAGAAAATTTAAGAAAGGGGAAAGGAAAATCAGCGCTTTTGGGCGGAAATAGACCGGGACAGCTTGTTGAAGTCCTCCAGCGTCAGCTGCTCTCCCCGGACGGAGGGGGAGAAGCCGCATGCCGCCACGGCGGACTGGATATCCTCCTTGCTGTATTCGCGCAGGGCGGCCGCGAGACTGTTCACCAGCGTTTTGCGCCGCAACAGGAATGCCCCCCGCATGCAGCGGAAGAAAAAGGATTCGTCCTCTGGCTCCACGGCGGGCTTTTCCCGCCGGACGCACCGGATGACGGCGGAGGTCACCTTGGGCGGAGGCAGAAATTTCTCCGCCGGCACCTCGAACAGGAGCTCCGTCTCCATGTGGTACTGTAAAAACAGGGAAAAGGAGCCGCCCTCCGAGGAACCCTGGGGAGCGCACAGCCGGCGGGCCACCTCCCGCTGGATAAGGACGGTGACCGTTTGGAAGCAGGGGGTCTCCACCAGCTTTTCCAACACCGGGGTGGTGATGTTATAGGGCAGGTTGGCGCAGACAATGGGCGTCAGGCTTTGAAATTTTTCTTCCGCCAGGGCGGTCAGGTCCAGCTTCATCACGTCGCCGGAAATGATCTCCACATTGGGGTAAGGGGCCATGGTCTCCGCCAGCACCGGAAGCAGGGAGCGGTCCAGCTCCACGGACACCACCTTGCCGGCCCGCTGGGCCAGCTCCGCCGTCAGCGGCCCGATGCCGGGGCCGATCTCCAGCACGCCGCAGCTCCGGTCCGCCCGGGAGGCTGCCGCGATTTCATAGGGCACCTGGGGGTCGATGAGGAAATTCTGCCCCATGGATCTGGAAAAGTGAAATCCGTGCCGGTCCAGCAGGGCCCGGATGGAGTCATAGTCACAAAGGTTCATGGCAGTACCGCCTTTCCAAGCATATGCGGATAGTATATCAAAAAAAAGCCGCCTTGAAAACCCCCGCTCCATCCGGTACAATGAAACTACCAAAGGAAAGGACCGAATGCCATGCTGGAACATATTTTTCTGGACCTGGATGATACGCTGCTGGATTTTACGAAAGCGGAGGCCATTGCGCTGACAAAGGCGCTGACGGAAATGGATGCTCCCGCCCAACAGGCGGTGCTGGACCGTTACCATGTCATTAATCAGCGCCAGTGGGAGCTGCTGGAGGAAGGGGTCCTTACCCGGGCAGAGGTGCTGGTGTCCCGGTTCGAGATCCTGTTCCGGGAGCTGGGGCTCGTCCGGGACCCGGCGGAGACCTGTGAGCGCTATGAGGGGCACCTGGCGGAGGGGCATATCTTTCTGCCCGGGGCGCCGGAGCTGCTGGCGGCCCTGGCACCCCGGTACAAGCTGCACCTGGCCTCCAACGGGGCCGCCGCCGTCCAGCGGAGGCGGCTGGAGAGCGCGGGTATCCTGCCGTATTTTCAAAATGTGTTCATCTCCGAGGAGGTGGGCGCTGACAAGCCCAGCCCGGCGTTTTTTCACCGCTGCTTCGCCGCCATCCCGGACTTTGACCCGGCGAAGGCCCTCATGGTGGGGGACAGCCTTACCTCTGACATCCGGGGCGGACGGAACGCGGGCATCCGCACCTGCTGGTTCGATCCCAAGCATAAGCCCACCCGGCCGGATATCCGGCCGGACTACACGGTCCGCGCCCTGGAGGAGCTGCCGCCCCTTTTGGAAACGCTTTGACGGGACGAAAAACTCCCCCGGTACGAGCCGTACCGGGGGAGAAACACATTTACATGATTTCAAAGGGATGGAGCAAGCTCACTCCAAAATATAGACCGTGCAGCTGCGGCGGCCGAAATTGATGCACTGCTGATAGGTGTCGTAATACAGGTCCACCTTATTGCCGCGGACGCCGGTGTCCTCGGCCACGGCCATGCCGTAGACCACGCTGCCGTCACTGGAGACGATATACATTTTCGTGCCCAGGGGAATGACGCTTTTATCCACGGCCACCACGCCCTTGCGGACAAAGGTCCCGGTGGCGGTGCAGCTGTCGGCGCCGCCGTGGCCGGCGGTGTACGCCGTGGCGGTCATGGACTTGGCGCTGGAAAAATTCAGCGTGGCGCCGGACTGGAACACCAGGGTGCCGCTGCCGTCGCTGTTTTGATTGACGCTGGCGATGCGGTCATCGGCGGTGACTGCGGTGGCGGCTGTGCCGTATTCAATGATCTCGTTGACGGCGGTGCTGTCCGCTTCCTCCACAAAGTGGCGGGAGACCTGCTCCCCACCGGACCAGATGACCTCGTAAATGGCGGTACGCTCGCCGTCCACACCGGCTTGCACCACCTGCTCCGTGCCCTTGGGCAGGTCGGGATTGGCCACCCGCTCCGTCTCATAGGTCACGGTCTCCCGGACCTGCTCATAATACGTGATTTGATCGGATATCGTCAGCTCCACGCCGGGGGCGGAGAGGTCCACAGCCACCATGTCCATGGGGCCCAGCTCAATGTGGAGCCGGCTCAGCAGGGCGGAGATGGTCTCCTTCCGGGATTGAACAGAGATGGTGGAGCCGTGGTGGTTCACGGTGACGGTCTGGCCGGCGGCCAGGGTCACGTCATAACCCGTGCCGCTGCTGGTCACATACACCAGCTGGGAGGAGAGGTCCGGAACATCCCGGGTGTCTTCATCCAGGATAATGGCCGCGTCATCCGTGCCCGTAAGGATATAGAGAGCAACGGCCTGGTCCGTGGCGGCCCAGCTGACAAGGAGCGTCATGGCCAGCCCAGACAGGAACAGGCCCCGGCGCTTCCAGAAATCATGCAGTTTTTTCTGTCGGTTTTGTTTGTTCAAAGTGTACCTCCTGAAAAGTCGATGGACGGCCTCTTCCCTTACGCAAAGCGGGAGACCGTGGTGTGTTTTTTTAAGGAAAAACAACTTGTAACTTTTGTTACCGAACGAAAAACTGGACTCAGTATACACCATGTACCCACTTTTGTCAAGTTTTCAGGCTGAAAGATGTGTTATGTCTCCCACTTTGGGCGAAAAACGACATAATTAAAAAGGAAAAATCTGGAGTAAAAAACAAAGGGTTACAAAACGGTAACATAGGGGGCGGCAAAAAGCAAATGAAATATTTTGAACGCAAAATAGGTGTATTTCTAAAAAAATCAGCTGCAAACGATATTTTATCATTGCGAAACAAAGCATTTGTGAAAATTGACCATACTTGTCAAAAAGACGGCGGCGGCAAATTTTTATAAAAGGGGAAAAACGGCGCTTTTTCACGGAAAAAAATTTCGCGGGGAAACGCCGTGGAAGCGCAGAAAGGCCTTGACTTCCTGCCGGTCTATGGTATGATGAAGACAGAAAACTAATAAAAATTTTGGCCATCTAAAAAATTTTAGGAGGTTGGCTCTTATGAATGAACCCATCAAGTGGGCAATGAACCAAATGCCCGCCAGTGAAGACCGGCAGCTGTCCATCATGTCCACGGAAAACGTGGCGAAGGCCGGCGCCTTCCACCGCAGCTTTCCCCAATACTCCATCACGCCCCTGGCGAAGCTGGACGGCATGGCCTGCCGTCTGGGCTTGGGCGGCCTGTACGTGAAGGATGAATCCTACCGCTTTGGCCTGAACGCTTTCAAGGTGTTGGGCGGTTCCTTTGCCATGGGCCGCTATATTGCCCAGCAGATGGGCCGGGATGTCAGCGAGATGACCTATGACTACTTGACCAGCGCCGCCTTCCGCCGGGAGTTCGGCCAGGCCTCCTTCTTCACCGCCACCGACGGCAACCATGGCCGGGGCGTGGCCTGGGCCGCCAACAAGCTGGGCCAGAGGGCCGTGGTCCATATGCCCAAGGGCAGCAGCAAGTCCCGCTTTGACAACATTGCCAGGGAGGGCGCCAAGGTCACCATTGAGGAAGTGAATTACGACGACTGCGTCCGCATGGCCGCCGCGGAGGCCGCGAAAACAGAGCACGGTGTGGTGGTCCAGGACACCGCCTGGGAGGGCTATGAGGAGATCCCTGCCTGGATCATGCAGGGCTACGGCACCATGGCCGCCGAGGCGGCCCAGCAGCTGCGCCAGGTCAGCGTCAACCGTCCCACCCATGTATTCGTCCAGGCGGGCGTGGGCAGTCTGGCAGGCGCCGTGGTGGGGTATTTCACGAACCTGTTTCCCGACTGCCCCCCCAAGTTCGTGGTGATGGAGGCCCGGGCGGCGGATTGCCTGTATCAGGGGGCTGTGGCAGCTGATGGCGCGCCCCGCATCGTCACCGGCGATTTGCGGACCATCATGGCCGGCCTTGCCTGCGGCGAACCCAACATCCTCTCCTGGGACATCCTCCGCAACCATGTCTCGGCTTTCGTCTCCTGCCCGGATTGGGTCAGCGCCCGGGGCATGCGGATGCTGGGGGCGCCGGTGAAGGGCGATCCCCGGGTCATCTCCGGCGAATCCGGCGCCGTGGGCATGGGCCTGTTGTCCGCCCTCATGGAGGACGAGGCCTATCAGGACCTGCGGGCCCAGCTGGAGCTGGACAAGAACAGCCAGGTCCTCCTGTTCTCCACCGAGGGCGACACGGACCCGGACAAGTACGCCAGCATCACCTGGGGCGGCGAATACCCCACGGTCTGATCTGCACAGGGAAGCAGCGGCTTTTGCCGCTGCTTCTTTTGTCATTGCTTTGTTACGACTTTTCCGATCTTTCCTGCTACCATGAAATAAAGAAAGGAGTGGTGAGATGGAGGACTTTGGCGGAAAGGACCCCATCCGGCAGGAGGAGACTTCCTTGTTCCCGCAGCAGGCGTGGGAGACGGAGCGCTGCCGTCTGCTGGATGAGCGGGCGCCGCTTTTGGGAAAGTGGCTGTGGGTGCTGTTCTGGCTGCTGATCCCCAACGGGCTTGCCACAGTGATGACCCATGAAAACGTGGTCCAGGCCTTTCCCGCCCTGGAGGCGCCGGGCATGGTGGTGGAAGCGGCGGCGCAGCTGACAAGGGCGGGCATTCTGTGGAAGCTGTCGGAGGTGGAGCGCCGCTACCGTCTGGCGGCGGTGTGTGCCCTGGGTTCGGTCCTCTCCGTGCTGCTGCCGCTGGCGGGCGTCCGGGAGGGGGAGGCCCTGTGGTGGCTGTTTACCATCCCCCTGCTGGCCGCGCAGCTGGTGGGCATTTACGCGGAGTGCAGCGCCCACGCCGCGGTGCTGGATGGGATAGATGACATCCAGGCAAACAAGTGGCGGAGACTGTGGAAGTGGGAGCTGGGCCTGCTGGTGAGCCTGTTGGGCTGTTTGCTTCTGGTGGTTGCTGTCGGACTTCTGGGCGCGCTGGTGATGCTGGCCGTGGCGGTGGGACTTGCCGTAACGGCAGTCTTGCAGCTGGTGTATCTGTACCGGACGGCAAAGCTGTTCCGGGAGTGGATGCCCCGGGACCTGAGCAAGGGAGAGCGGGGCGTGCTGTTGAGCGCCGTCGTCGTGACGGCCTTCGTGGCGTTGGCCTGGATGCTGCCAACTTCCCGCCAGATCAACACGACCCTTACCGCCGTGGAGTACCGCTTTGATGACCCGGACTACGTGGTGGAGCACACGGTCACCATTCGGGGCCGGGACAGCCGGAACCGGCTGGGCCGGGGCGCGTTTGAGGGGACCATTGCCGTGCGGGGCTGGGAGACGGCCGGGGAGGACTGGACCTTCCGGGTCACGTTCCCTCTGGAGGAGCGCGCCTTCAATATTGAGGCTAGCACTTCCGATGATTCCTTTTCCCAGGTCCGGGATATCTGCTCCCTGACGGCGGACCGGGACTGGACCGCCTTTGTGGCCCTTTTGCCGGAGGAACGCTGGGGGGATGACGGCAGCCACAGCGCCCGCTTCGACCCGGAGACAGGCCGCTTTCTGGTCAGCGGCCCGGCGGACCGGGAGGCTGCTTTGCTGCGGGCGGCGGAGCTCAGCAGGGGGACCGTCATCGAGGAACTGTTTGCGCCATGAAAAAACGTCAGGTACACTGTACCTGACGTTTTTTCGTGAATGTCAAACCTCTTTTTCTCCCTCCGCAAGCTCCGCCTTGGCCTCCGCCAGGATGCGGCGCTCCGCCTTGGTGGTCAGCTGGGATTCGTCGAACCGCTCGAACATGTCCGGCCTGCGGCGCATGGTGCGCTTGTAGCTCTCCTTTTTCCGCCAGGCGGCCACCTTGCCGTGGTCGCCGGAGAGAAGAATGTCCGGCACCGCCCGGTCGTGCCACAGGCTGGGACGGGAGTACTGGGGATACTCCAAAAGGCCGTTCCAGTGGGATTCCTCCTCAAAGCACTCTGCGTCCGGCAGTACGCCGGGCACCATGCGGCACACGGCGTCCGCCACGGCCATGGCGGGGATCTCGCCGCCGGTGAGGACGAAATCGCCCATGGAGATCTCCTCGTCCACGCATTCGTCGATGAACCGCTGGTCGATGCCCTCGTAGTG
>JAETPK010000148.1 GCA_021771265.1 Oscillospiraceae bacterium | reverse complement strand
CCCCCGCCGACCTGGCCGCCGGCGCGGTGAATCTGGTGCTCCAGGCCATCGGCACCATGACGGTGCTGGCCTGCCAGTGCTGCGGCACCCGGACCGTGGTCCTCACCGGCTCCATGACCACCCTTTCCCAAGTGCGGCCCAACTTTGAAAACTTTGAAAAGCTGTACGGCATCCACTACATCGTGCCGGAGAACGCCACCTTCGCCACCGCTATCGGCGCCGGCCTGTGCAGTTTGAAGAAAAAAGCGGTGGAGTGATGGGAGGTCCCACATGAGAGAGCTGTGGCCTGTTTACCACCCGGATGTCCCCGGATTTCTCCAGGCTCTGGCGGAAACGCCGGAGCTGCGGCGGCTGAAGGAAGTGGGCATGAACTGCGGCTGCGAATATACGGCCTTTCCCCGGTTCCGACGTCTGCGGCCCTACTCCCGCTTCGACCACAGCATGGGCGTGGGGCTCATTGTCTGGCATTTCACCGGCGACCCCGCCCAGGCCGTGGCCGGGGCACTCCATGACGCTGCCACGCCGGTGTTCGCCCATGTGGTGGACTTTCTCCGTGGCGACCACCTGCGGCAGGAGGCCACGGAGGAGCGGACGGCGGACATCATCGCCCAATCGCCGGACATTCAGGCCCTCCTGGTCTCTCTGGGGCTGCGCACGGCGGATGTGGCGAATTACCACCGCTATCCCATCGCCGACAATGACACCCCCCGTCTCTCGGCGGACCGGCTGGAATATACCCTGGGGAATCTGGTGAATTACGAATTTCTCACTGTCGGCCAGGCAGCCCGCCTCTATCAGGATCTGACGGTTCTTAAAAATGAGGACGGTCTGCCGGAGCTGACCTTCCAAACGCCGGAAGCGGCCTCCGCTTTTGCAGAGACCGCCCTGGGCACCGCCCGCATCTATGTGGCCGACGAGGACCGCTTTTCCATGCAGGTCCTGGCGGATCTGCTGCGGCTGGCCCTGGAGCGGAAGGTTTTGGCAGAGACGGACCTGTACGACACGGAGCCGGCCGTCCTGCAAAAGCTCCTGGCTGACAATGTCTGCGGCCTTCTGTGGCAGCGGTTTCGCGGATACAGCCACATCAGCCGCCACACCCAGCGGCCCCCGGAGGGCCGGTGGCTCTCTGTCCCCGCCAAGCTGCGGTATATCGACCCTCTGGCGGCGGGAGCGGGACGGGTCTCCCGGTGGGACCCCCATGTCCGGGCGCTGCTGGAGGAATTTTGTGCCACTCAATTCAATGTCTGGCTGGGGCCTGTATAAAAAAAGTGTCCGGTGCTTTGCACCGGACACTTTTTTACGAAAAAATTACTCCTCGTCGCCCTCGTCAGCCTCGTCTTCCAGGCTGCTCAGGTCAAACTCCAGCTTTTCGCCGCAGTTGGGACAGATGACCTCGCCATCCTCCAGAATGGACTCATCAAAATAAATGGTCTCCTCGCAGGTGGGGCAAGTGGTGGCGTAGCAGTCCTCGTCATCCTCGAAGTCATCCTCAAAGTCATC
>JAETPK010000050.1 GCA_021771265.1 Oscillospiraceae bacterium | reverse complement strand
CTCGTTTCCTATAAAAAGGAGATTCAACCAGTAGTATTAGGAGATGATTTTAAATGGTATACAGGGTATGACCATGTGCTGGATGGATCGATTATCTCCTCTTTCATCGAAGCCGTCGCCAAGTTTTCAGACTACGACATTAGTGAAATACGAAGCATGGTAATCAAAAAAAATGACTGGTACCATTAACATGCCTATTCGCATTAAGTGAGCTTTCGGTTAAAAATCGGATCAATAGAAGTAAAACACTAAAAAAAGCACTCCATGGAGCATTCTCCAAAGAGTGCAATTTTTCGTCATTTTGAAACTTTTATCATAGTATTATGTGTAGATTATATTTAATTTTCCTTTCCGGAAGAATTATTCTGCCATGTTCCGATTTGACCCCAGGAACCACAACACTTCTATCATGTAGTCCTAAGACCCGCCAGCGTGGTCATCATGGCCTGCTCCTCCCGGCCGGAGCGCACCAGCAGTTGGTTCAGCACCGCCACCAAAATGCCGATGGCGGCGATTTTGAATATCAAATCCACATCCATAGGTCAGCCCTCATATCAGTAAGATCACCAGCAGCGCCGAGGCGGAAAACCACAGCGCCGTGGTCCGCTTCTCCGTATCCGGCCGCCGCTCGTCCCATTCCGCCAGCTGCTTTTCCAGCTGCTTTACAGCAAGGGATATTGCTTTACAGACCTTCTCCTCGTCGCCCCGCAGGTCCTGCCCCAGCTCCTCCAGGACCGCCAGGGCCCCCGGCGGCAGGTCCAGCGTGTCCACGGCCCGCCGCCACGCCTGGGGCAGCTCCGCGCCTGCGCGGAGCGCCTCCGACGCCCGGCGGAAAAAATCCCGCTCCGGGCCCCGGCGGCTGCGGCCCAGACATGCCAGCAGGGCGGGCATCGGGGTCCGGGCCATGCGGATCTCCTCCGCCATCTGCCCCAGCCCCGCCGTGATCCCCGCCAAGGTGTTCCGCCGGCGCCGGGCGGCGGACAGCTGCGTCCGCCAGGCCCAGGCGCCGCCCAGCAGCACGCACACCGCCCCCAGCAGCTTTTTCATGGCAGTTCCTCCACTTCATAGCGCCGTTCTCCCTCCACGCGGCGGATGCACACCGCCAGGCGGAACACCCGGTCCTCCAGCAGCTGGCGGTACAGGGGCTTTTCCAGCAGCTCCCCCACGTCGGCGGCGTGGATGGTGGCCAGCAGCCCCACGCCGCAGCCGGCGGCCAGGCTCATGGCCCGCAGGTCCTCCCGGAGAGTGATCTCATCCGCGGCGATGAGCTGGGGATTCATGGCCCGCAGCACCATGGGGATGGCCAGGGCCTTGGGGCAGCCGTCCAGCACATCCGTCCGGGGCCCCACATCCATCTGGGGCTCTCCCCCCACCATGACCGCCGCCTCTCCCCGCTCGTCGATGAGGGACACCCGCCAGCCCCCCTCTGAAAGGCATCGCACCAAGTCCCGCAGCAGCGTGGTCTTGCCGCCCCCCGGCGGCGACAGCAGCAGGGTGTTTTGAAAGCGGCCCTCCCGCAGCAGCCGGGGCAGCAGCCCCTCCGCCGCGCCCAGGTGCTGCCGCCCGATGCGGATGGCGGCGGAGGACAGGTTTTTCAGATTGGTGTTGGCGCCGTCCTTCATGACCGCCGTGCCGCACAGGCCCACTCGGAAGCCGCCCCGCACCGGCAGAAAGCCCTCCCGCAGGGTCTCCGCCGCCGCGTACCGGGAAAATTCCGTGGCCAGGTCGCACAGGGTCTCCAGCTCCTCCGGCTCCACCACCACCTCCAGCTCCTTCTCGCCCTCCGGCAGCAGCACCGTCATGGGCCGTCCCGCCCGGAGCCGCAGCTCCTCCGCGGTTTTTCGCTCCTCCGCCGGCAGGGCCAGCGCCGCCTTCCGCAGCCGCACGGGCAAAATGGCGGCGGCCTCTTCATAACGCAGGATGTCCTGATTTTTTTCCAAGGGAATTGCCCCCCTTTCTTTGGTCGTTTCCACTCTATGACGGCCCGTCCAGGGTTATGACAACAAAAAAAGAGAGCGGTACCATGACCGCTCTCTCAGCCTGTCAAAAAAGTCCGATGACTTTTTTGACAGGCTGAGCAATACCTCGCTTTTCGGACTGCCTCGCAGCCCGAAAAGCAGCCGCTTCGCGGCGCAAACGCCTGTTCGCGCAGGCTTTTTGCAGGTATTCGATCCAACACGAGGGGACTCCCGTCCCCTCGTACTCCCCTTGCTTTTTGCCGCCGCCTTTCCGTTCCACCTGGTTTTTTGACAAAAAAAGAGAGCGGCACCATGACCGCTCTCTGTGTTATTCGCAGGCTTTGTTCAATAGGCCGGTGAGTTCCTCCTTGCCCGTGCCCTTCTCCGCGGAGAAGGGCACCAGGATGTCCCGGTCCGTCAGCTCCAGCGTCTCCCGGATGAGGGCCAGCGCCGGCTCCACCTGACTGCGCTTCAGCTTATCCAGCTTGTTGGCCACGATGATCTCCGGGCAGCCCGTCTGGCGGAACCAGTCGTGCATGACCCGGTCGTTCTCCGTGGGCTTGTGGCGGATGTCCACGATGAGGACGCCGGTGGTGATGGCGTCAGCTCCCTCCTGGAAGTAGCTCTCCATCAGCCGGCTCCAGCGTTCCTTCTCCGCCTGGCTGACCTTGGCGTAGCCATAGCCGGGCAGGTCCACCAGGTAGGCCCTTCCGTCGATGAGGAAATAGTTGATCTGGGTGGTTTTTCCCGGGGAAGCGCCTATATAGGCCAGGTTCTTCCGATTCACCAGCCGGTTGATAACGGAGGATTTTCCCACGTTGGACCGGCCGGCGAAGGCAAACTGGGGCAGGCCGTCCCGCAGGAAGCCGTCCCGGGCCGCGGCGGAGCGGATAAACTCCGCTTTGTTGAAATTCAATGACATGTACAGGAATTCTCCTTTACTGCCGCAAGGCGGCGTCGTTGGGGGTCTCCCGTCCGGCCGGCGCGAAAGCGGCCGTCATGGCCGGCTCCTCCCGGCGGGCGGGAACGCCCTCCGGACACAGCGCGGCGGCAAATACCTCGTCCACCGCGGCCACCGGCACGAACCGCAGGGCGGCGCGGACCGTCTGGTCGATCTCCTCCAGGTCCCGGACATTGTCCGCGGGAATGAGGACGGTGCCGATGCCGTTGCGCAGGGCGGCCATGGTCTTCTCCTTCAGTCCGCCGATGGGCAGCACCCGGCCCCGCAGCGTCACCTCGCCTGTCATGGCCACGCCGGCGCGGACCTTCCGCCCCGTCAGGGCGGAGAGCATGGCGGTGGTCACGGCGATGCCGGCGGAGGGACCGTCCTTGGGCACGGCGCCCTCGGGGAAGTGCACATGGATGTCCTTCGTTTTGTAGAAGTCCGCCTCGATGCCCAGCACCGCCGCCCGGCTGCGCAGGCAGCTGAGGGCCGCCTGGGCGGATTCCTTCATCACGTCTCCCAGATTACCGGTCAGCTCCAGCTTGCCGGAGCCCTCCATGACGTTGACCTCAACCTCCAGGATCTCGCCGCCGGCTTCCGTCCAGGCCAGGCCGTTCACCACGCCGACCTCCTCCTTTTCCGTGTGGAGGGCAGGCGGGAAGGGCTGGCAGTCCAGCAGCTTCGGCAGCTCTTTTTCTGTAATAGTAATGCGCTTTACAGTTCCTGTCAGCAGTCGCATATCCGCTTTCCGGCAGATGGCGGCCAAACGGCGCTCCAGCTGGCGGACACCGGATTCCCGGGTATAGTCCCGGATGACGGCCCGCAGCACATCATCCCCCACCCGGAGGGCGCCCTTCCGGATGCCGTGCTCCGCCATCTGCTTGGGCAGCAGGTGGCGCCGGGCGATCTGGAGCTTTTCCTCGTCGGTGTAGCTGGAAAGCTGGATGACCTCCATACGGTCCAGCAGCGGTCTTGGGATGGTCTCCGTGGTATTGGCGGTGGTGATGAACATGACCTTGCTCAGGTCCACGGGAATCTCCAGGAAATGGTCCCGGAAGGCATTGTTCTGCTCGCTGTCCAGCACTTCCAGGAGGGCCGAGGCGGGATCGCCCCGGTGATCATTGCCCAGCTTGTCGATCTCGTCCAGCAGCAGCAGGGGGTTCATGGAGCCGCTGCGGCTGATAGCCTCGATGATGCGGCCGGGCATAGAGCCGATGTACGTTTTCCGGTGCCCCCGGATATCCGCCTCGTCCCGGACGCCGCCCAGAGACAGCCGGGCCAGTTTCCGGTTCAGGGCCTTGGCAACGGAGATGGCAATGGAGGTCTTGCCCACGCCGGGAGGACCCACCAGACAGAGGATCTGACCCTTTCCATCCGGATTCATCTGCCGGACGGCAATGGTCTCCAAAATGCGCTCTTTTACCTTTTCCAGGCCAAAATGGTCCTTTTCCAGCACCTTTCTGGCCGCCTCCACGCTGACGCGCTCCTTGGTCTCCGTGTTCCAGGGCATTTCCAGGCACACGTCCAGATAGTTGCGGATGACGCCGCTTTCCGCGCTGCCGAAGGGCTGCTTGGCCAGCTTGTTTACTTCCTTCATCAGATGCTTGGTGGTGTCCTCGTCCAGCCCCAGGGCCTGGATGCGGTCCCGGTAGCTTTGCAGCTCGTCATCGGGGTCCTCCCCCTCTCCCAGCTCGTTTTGCAGCACCCGGATCTGGGTCCGCAAAATCTGCTCCCGCTGGGTCTGGGCCAGCTGCTCCCGAATCTTGCCCTCCATCTCGTGCTCGAAGCCCAGGACGTTGTTCTCCCTGGCCAGGAAGGCGTTCAGCTTCCGCAGACGGATGAAGGGAGCCGGCTCCTCCAGGATCTCCTGCTTATCCGTATAGCGCAGGGCGGTGTTCTGGGCGATGTAGTCCGCCAGATACCCGGGGTCCCGACAGTCCATGACGGTGGTGACCACTTCCTCGGGAAGGCTTCCGGCCTGCTGGGCGTAATCGCTGAACAGGTTATAGGTCTGGCGCAGCAGCGCCTCCGTCCGGGGGCTGGCACCCATGGCCTCGCTTTGGGGCTCCTCCTCCAGCAGGGTCACATTGGCCTGGAGGAAGGGCTCCGTCTGCCACAGCCGCCGCAGGTGGGCCCGCCGGCGGCCCTCCACCATCACCCGGACGGAGGTGGCAGACAGGCGCAGGATCTGCACGATGTGGGACACGGTGCCCACGGCGTACAGGTCCTTTTCCTCCGGCACGTTGACGCCGATCTCCCGCTGGGCCACCAGGAAAATGTCCTGGTCGCCCTCCATGGCCCGCTCCAGGGCCGCGATGGAGATGCGCCGCTCCACGTCAAAGGTCAGGCTCATATGGGGAAAAACCGTCAGGCCCCGAAGGGCCAGGACGGGAATATTCAATGCAATGGGTTCCATAGGAACGTTCCTCCTTTACAGGGGTGGAAAATGGAAAAGGGGACGCCAGGCGGCGTCCCCTTTTTTCTCATTAAGACGCCGACGCGGGAGCGGAATTGCCGGAGGCCGGCTTTTCGCCCTTGCCGGTGTTCAGTTTCACGGAGTGCGGGGCTCTGTTGGGGTCCCGGGTCAGGGCAGGCTGCCCCTTCCCCTCCACACAGTCCCGGGTGATGCGCACCTTGGCGATGGTGGGGTCGGAGGGCACGTCGTACATGACCTGGGTCAGCAGCCCTTCCATCACGGCCCGCAGGCCCCGGGCACCGATGTTCCGGGCGATGGCCTGGTCGGCAATGGCCTCCAGTGCGTCCGGATCAAAGTCCAGATCCACATCGTCGTATTCCAGCAGCTTTTTGTACTGCTTGACCAAGGCGTTTTTCGGCTCCTGCAAAATGCGGACCAGGTCCTCCCGGGTCAGTCCGTTCAGCGGCGCGATGACCGGCAGGCGGCCCACCAGCTCCGGAATGATGCCGAACTTCAAAATGTCGTGAGGCTGGACCTCGTGGAGGATCTTGTTGAGATCCTTGTCCTTCTTGCCCTGGATGTTGGCGCCGAAGCCGATGCCCTTTTGGTCCAGGCGCTTTTCGATGATCTTCTCCAGACCGTCGAAGGCGCCGCCGCAGATGAACAGGATGTTCTTGGTGTTCACCTGGATAAACTCCTGATGGGGGTGCTTCCGGCCGCCCTGGGGCGGCACGTTGGCCACGGTGCCCTCCACGATCTTCAGCAGGGCCTGCTGCACGCCCTCGCCGGACACATCCCGGGTGATGGACGTATTTTCGCTCTTGCGGGCGATCTTGTCGATCTCATCCACATAGATGATGCCGTGCTCCGCCCGCTCCACGTCAAAGTCCGCGGCCTGCAGCAGACGCAGCAGGATATTCTCCACGTCGTCGCCCACATAGCCGGCCTCCGTCAGCGTGGTGGCGTCGGCAATGGCGAAGGGCACCTTCAAAATGCGGGCCAGCGTCTGGGCAAACAGCGTCTTGCCGGAGCCGGTGGGACCCAGCATCAGGATGTTGCTCTTCTGGAGCTCCACATCCTCGCCACCGCCGCAGAAAATGCGCTTATAGTGGTTGTACACCGCCACGGACAGGGCCACCTTGGCCTCCTCCTGGCCGATGACGTACTGATCCAGCACGTCCTTGATCTCCCGGGGCGTGGGGAGCTGGTCGGGCATATCCTCCAGCGTGTCGGGCTCCGTGTCATCAAATCCGTCGTCCAAAATGCTCATGCACAGGTGGACGCACTCGTCGCAGATGCGCACGCCGGGGCCCTGGATCATCCGGTGCACCTGACTTTCGTGCTTACCGCAGAAAGAGCACCGGAGCGTCTTTTTGCCGTCGTCGTTCATGGTATTACCTCGGTTTCTGGGAATTTGGGAGCGCTGCGGCTTACCGCTTGGCGGTGATGATCTTGTCCACCAGGCCGAATTCCTTGGCCTCCTCCGCCGTCATCCAGTGGTCCCGCTCGGACGCCGCCTTGACCTCCTCCGGCGTCTTGCCGGTATTTTCCGCCATGATCTGGTTCAGCTTGTTTTTGATCCGCAGGAAATGCTCCACATCGATCTCCATATCGGTGACCTTGCCCTGGGTACCGGCGGAGGGCTGGTGGATCATGATCTCCGCGTTGGGCAGGGCGATGCGCTTGCCCTTGGTGCCGGCGGACAGCAAAAACGCGCCCATGCTGGCGGCCATGCCCACGCAGATGGTGGACACATCGCACTTGACGTACTGCATGGTGTCATAAATGGCCATGCCGTCGGTGACGGAGCCGCCGGGGCTGTTGATATACAGCTGGATATCCTTGTCGGGGTCCTGAGCCTCCAGATACAGAAGCTGGGCCACGACCAGGCTGGCGGTGGTGGCGTTGACCTCCTCCCCCAGGAAAATGATGCGGTCATTCAGCAGGCGGGAAAAAATATCGTAGGACCGCTCTCCCCGGCTGGTCTGCTCCACTACATAAGGAACTAAGCTCACGTTTGAAAACCTCCGTTCTTTTGTGGCCTGGCCATACCCTCGGTATACAAAGGATACCGGCCCTATAAACCATTCTCTCATGATACCACAGGCACCATGAGAGAATGTGTCGAATCTGTAAAATGTCGTGGAAAAAGATTCTGGTTTATTCGGCCTCAGTCTCGCTCTTGGACTCGGTTTCGGCCTCTTCGGCTTCCTTCTCAGCCTTTTTGGTGGTCTTTTTGGCGGTCTTCTTTTCGGGCTTGATGGCGGTGGCGCTATCCACGACCACGGCCACGGCCTTCTGGGTCAGGAGCTGGTCCTTCACCTGGTCGGCCTGGAGGTACTTCTTCACCATCTCCAGATCCATGCTGTACTGCTCGGCCATCTTCTGGAACTCGGCCTCCACTTCCTCGTCGGAGACCTCCAGCTTTTCCGCCTCGATGATGGCGGCAAGAGCCAGATCCAGACGCACCTGGCGCTCGGAGGGCTCCTTGGCGTCCTCCAGCAACTTGGCCTCGTCCATGCCGGTCATCTTCATGTACTGGTCATAGGGGATGCCCTGCTGGGCGATCTGCATCTTGAAGTTGTCCAGGAACTGGCGGGCCTGGTTTTCGATCATGGCGTCGGGGACGTCGGCGGTGATGTTGGCGCCCACCTGCTCCATCAGCGCGTCCTCAAAGGCCCGGTCGGCGTCCTTCTGACGCTCCTCGGTGATCTTTTTCTTCAGGTCGGCCTTCAGGTCCTTCAGCGTGTCGAACTCGCTGACGTCCTTGGCGAACTCATCGTCCAGGGCGGGCACTTCCTTCTCCTTGACCTCGTGGACCTTCACCTTGAACACAACGGCCTTGCCGGCCAGGTCGGCATGGTAATCCTCGGGGAAGGTGATGTCCAGGTCCTTCTCCTCGCCGGCCTTCATGCCGACGATCTGCTCCTCAAAGCCGGGGACGAAGCTGTGGGAACCCAGCTCCAGGCTGTAATTCTCACCCTTGCCGCCCTCAAAAGGCTTGCCCTCCAGGAAGCCTTCGAAGTCAATGACAGCGGTATCGCCCTCCTTGGCCTCCCGCTCCACGCTCACCAGGCGGGTGTTGCGGTCGCTGAGCTGCTTGAGCCGCTCATTGACATCGGCGGCGGTGACCTTCACGTCCTCCTTCTCGGCGGACAGGCCCTTGTACTGGCCCAGCGTCACCTCGGGATACACAGGCGCGGTGGCCTTGAAGGTAAAGCCGTCCTTCGTGCACTCGCCCACCATCTCCACGGTGGGATAGCCCACGACCCGGAGCTCCTGCTCCTTGACAGCGGCCTCATAGGCCTCGGGGAACGCGTTATTGATGGCCTCCTCGAAAAACACCTCTGCGCCATACATGCCCTCGATGATCTTGCGGGGGGCCTTGCCGGGACGGAAGCCCGGGACATTGATCTTCTTGCGCATCTTCTGATATGCCTTTTCGATGGCAGCCTCAAATTCCGCCGCGCCGACCTCGATGGTCAGAGCGACCTGACTTTTTTCGACTTTTTCGCAGCTTTTTACACTCATTATGTTAACTCCTCCGTTCATCACCGATCAAATGCCGGTGCGAATTGATATTTTAACAGAAAATTCTTGAAAAATCCAGCCTTTTTTCCGTTAATCACAAATTTTTTTCGGAACAAATCCCAAATAGTCTCCGGAGATGAGGGAAAAGGCCGTTTCCCCCCGCTGTCCCTCCACTCTGCGGCGGATGACGGGGCCGTGGAGATGGCCATAGCAGCACTGCCGCACCCGGTACTTTTCCAGCAGGCCCAGGATTTCCGGACAGGCGTAGCCCTGGTAGAGGGGCGGGTAGTGGAGAAAGCACAAAATGGGCCGCTCCCCCGCCGCCCGCAGGCTGGTCTCCAACCGCATGACCTCCCGGTTGAGGACCTTGGCGTTGTGGGGCTTCTGCTCCTCCTCCAAAAACCAGCCCCGGGTGCCGCAGAGGGCCCAGTCCCCATAGACATGGCAGTTGTTGTGGAGAAAGTCAAAGGTGGTGAAGCCCTTTTCCCCGAAAAAGGCGCTCATCTTGGACACCGTGGACCACCAGTAGTCGTGGTTGCCTTTCACCAGCAGCTTTTTGCAGGGGAACTGCTCCAAAAAGCGGAAATCCGCCTCCGCCTCCGGAAGGTCGATGCCCCAGGAGGTATCCCCCGCCAGCACCAGGGTATCCGCCGCCGTCAGGGCGGAGAGGCTCTCCCCGATGCGGTCCACGTAGTTTTCCCAGGCCGGGCCGAACACCTCCATGGATTTGTCAGCAGTCAGGGACAGGTGCAGGTCCCCGATGGCATAGAGGGCCATTGGACCCCTCCTTTTCGTTTATTCCTCCGCCTCATCGTCAAACACGAGGGGCTGGCCGCATTTGGGGCAGAATTGTTCGTGGCCCTCCCCGGCTTTCCAGTATGGCCGCGCCGCGCTTCTGCCGCAATGGGGGCATCGCAGGCATGTGTGCTGTACGATCATCATGGCGCCCAGGCAGGCAATCGCGCCGACCGCGCCGAGAAATGCCCAAAGCAGGGAGTCCGCTCCCGCCAGATCGTACATGACCCAGGGCAGAAAGGCCAGCGCAATGGCCGCGGCCATCAAAACCATTTCCAGCCTGGCGTGCTTCCGCTTCAATACGTTCATCTCTCCACGCTCCTCTCCCGCTTTATTTCAGGAAGCCCAGCACCACCTGCTCCATGTTCTGCTTCTCGCTGGTCAGGTCGAAGCGGCGCTCCTTGCCCTTCAGGGCCGCCAGCCGCCGGGGCACCGGCACGCTGGACACCGCGTGCAGCTGGTCCAGCAGCTCCACGCCGCCGCCCGCCGGGGTCTGGCCGATGGCCGTCAGGACATGGTCGCAGAACTTGTAGGGAGAGGCGGTGGAGACAAACACCGTCACGGTCTCGTCGCCGGTGGCGGCGCGGTACTGCTCCATGACGTTCACCGCCACGGCGGTGTGGGTATCGATGAGGTAGCCCTTGTTTTTGTAATAGTCCGCGATGGTGGCGGCGGTGCCCGCCTCATCGCAGAAGCCGCCCCAGTACTGCTCCTTGAGCTTTGCCTTAATAGCGTCGGACACCTCGTACCTCCCCTCCTTGGCCAGGGCGTCCATGTAGCCCCGGACCTCGGCGTCGTTCTCGCCGGACAGGTCGAACAGCAGCCGCTCCAGATTAGAGGAAACGAGGATGTCCATGGAGGGGCTCATGGTGGTGTGGAAGGGCCGGTCGCGGTCATACACGCCGGTGCGCAGGAAGTCCGTCAGCACGTCGTTGCGGTTGGAGGCGCAGATGAGCCTGCCCACAGGCAGCCCCATGCGCTTTGCGTAATAGGCCGCCAGAATGTCGCCGAAGTTGCCGGTGGGCACGCAGAAGTTCACCTTCTGCCCCATGGTGAGCTTGCCCGCCCCCACCAGGTCGCAGTAAGCGGAGATGTAATACACCACCTGGGGCAGGATGCGGCCCCAGTTGATGGAGTTGGCGGAGGAGAGCACATAGCCCCGGTCCGCCAGGGCGGCGCGGATGGACACATCGGAGAAAATACGCTTCACGCCGGACTGGGCGTCGTCAAAGTTGCCCACCACGGCGCACACGCCCACGTTTTCCCCCTCCTGGGTAACCATCTGGGCCTCCTGGACGGCGGAGACGCCGTCCTTGGGGTAAAACACCAGGATCTTCGTCTGGGGCACGTCGGCAAAGCCCTCCATGGCGGCCTTGCCGGTGTCGCCGGAGGTGGCCACCAGGATGCAGACGGTCTTGTCCTCCCCGGTCTTACGGAGGGCGGCGGACAGCAGCTGGGGCAGCATCTGGAGTGCCATATCCTTAAAGGCGGAGGTGGGGCCGTGCCACAGCTCCAGGCAGTGGGTGGTCTCGTCCACCGTGCGGACGGGGGCCACGGCAGGGGTATCGAACTTCTCCGGACCGTAGGCGTTTTCCGCAAAGGCGGTCAGCTCCTCATAGGTGTAGTCCGTCAGATACAGGCCCATGACCCTGGCGGCCCGCTCCTGATAGCGGGCGTGGACAAGGCTCTGCAAAAAGCCCTCGTCGATCCGGGGGATCTCCACCGGGGTCAGCAGGCCGCCGTCCCGGGAAAGGCCCATCTTGACGGCCTCCGCCGCCTCATAGCGCAGCGTGCAGTCCCGTGTGCTGTAATATTTCATATCATTTCCTCGCTTTCTCTCGGGAAAAATCTTATTGGAACGCATCCGCCAGGTATTCCAGCCTGACAACGCGGCGCTCTTTGTCCGTATAGACCTCCGCCACGTCGAACCGGGCGGGGGCATCCAGGCCGTGGATGCTGAGATAGCAGGCGGCGGCCTTCCGCAGCCGCTCCTGCTTCCGGGCGTCCACGAATTCCCGGGGCAGGCCGATGGCTCCGGCGGAGCGGAGCTTCACCTCCACAAAGCAGATGGTGCCCTTGCGGTCTCTGGCCACCAGGTCCAGCTCCCCGAACCGGCAGCGCCACTGGCTGGCCAGGAGCGTATAGCCCTGTTTTCGCAAATACCGGGCCGCCTCCGCCTCTCCGGCATTGCCGGCGCTTCTGGTGGTCATGGCTTTCTCTGCTCCCATTTTTTCAGGAACGTCCGCCGGTGCTGGGGGCAGGGGCCGTATTGGTCCAGCATCTCATAGTGGAGCTTTGTCCCATAACCCTTGTGCTTGGCGAACTGGTATTGGGGATACTGGCCCTCCAGCTCCGTGGACACGTACCGGTCCCGGCTGACCTTGGCCAGGATAGACGCCGCCGCGATGGAGGCACTTTTCCCGTCGCCGCCCACGATGGTGATGTGGGGGGCCTGGATGGCGTACCGGCTGCCGTGGTCCCGGTTGCCGTCGATAAGGCACAGGTCCGGCTTCACAGCGAGGCCGTCGATGGCCCGGGCCATTGCCAGCATCCGGGCGTTGAGGATGTCCATTTCGTCGATCTCCGCCGCCTCCACCCGTGCAACGCTGTACGCCACGGCCTGGGCGGTGATGATGCCGAACAGGGCCTCCCGCTTCTTCTCCGTCAGCTTCTTGGAGTCGTTGAGGCCGGGGATGTCCGCCTCCCGGGGCAAAATGACCGCGGCGGCGTACACCGGCCCCGCCAGGGGGCCTGCTCCCGCCTCATCCACGCCGCAGAGGGTGGAAAAGCCCTTTTCCCATTGTTCCCGTTCATATGTCCAAAGGTCCATATCAATACTCCATCACAATTTTGCGGCAGTCCCGGCAGATATAGGCAGGGATCTCCGTCTCGTTGGGGAGATTTGTGTTGTAGGGTCCGTCCAACACGATGCCCCCCTGTTTTTCAATTCCCTTCCGCGTGGCAACAAATCCGATCTTGCCTCCAGGCGGGAGAAAAAACAGTCCGCGGCTGTAATCCGTCGTGACCTTCCCCTTTTCCATCTCTTTTCCGCAGACAGGACAGTTCATACCCGTCACTCCTCCCGTGAGATCACTCCGGCAGCTCCAGGGTAAAGCGGCCCAGCTTGCCGCCCCGGAACTCGTCCAGCAGGATCTTCGCCATCCGCTCCGTGTCCACCTCGCCGCCGGAGATGAGGAAGCCCCGCTTCCGGCCCGCCGCCTCCAGCAGGCGGTAGCCCCAGGCCACATCGTTCTCCCCGTCCTCCCGGGCCGGGATGGCCGGCAGCTTGTAGGCGGCCTTCAGGGCGTCGGGGTACTGCTCCCCCAGATAGGCCATCAGGTGGCAGCCCAGGGTCTCCACATCCAGGATGTCGTCCTTCACGGCGCCGGTGTAGGCCAGGTTCAGTCCCACGCTCTGGTCCTCGAACTTGGGCCAGAGGATGCCGGGGGTGTCCAGCAGCTCCAGCCCCCGGTCGATGGGCACCCACTGCTTGGAGCGGGTGACGCCGGGGCGGTCCTCCGTCTTGGCGGTCTTGCGGCCGGCCACCTTATTGATAAACGTGGATTTGCCCACATTGGGGATGCCCAAAATCATGACCCGGACCACCCGGCCCGCCATGCCCTTTTCCGCGTAGGCGCGCAGCTTGTCCGCCAGCAGCTCCCGGACGGCGGCGGCGAATTTCGCCGTGCCCATGCCGCCCTTGGCGTCAGATTCCAGCACGGCATAGCCCTTGCCGCGAAAATAGGCGGCCCACCGCTTCGTGGCCTCCGGGTCCGCCTGGTCCACCCGGTTCAAAACCACCAGACGGGGCTTACCCGCCGTCAGCTCGTCCACGTCCGGGTTCCGGCTGGACACCGGGATGCGGGAGTCCAAAATCTCGCACACCGCGTCCACGTTTTTGATCTGCTCCGCGATCATGCGGCGGGTCTTGGTCATATGACCGGGATACCATTGAATATTCACAAATAACCTCCCTGCGCCTGCCCGGGACCGGGCCTCAGGCGATCACGCCGATGCGCTTCAGATCTTTTTTCCCCGTCTCCTCGTCGGCGCCGGGGAACGCCAAAAACACCGCCTTGCCGATGACATACCGGGTGTCCACGGTGCCCAGCCGGGAATCCCGGCTGTCGCTGGAGCGGTTGCGGTTGTCCCCCATGACGAAAATGCTGCCCTCCGGCACGGTCAGGGGGAATTCCGTCCCCTCCTCCAGGTAGGTACGCTCGTTGATGTAGTCCTCCTCCAGGGCCCGGCCGTCCACATAGACCACGCCCTCGTCAAAGTCGATATCCACTGTCTGGCCCGCCGTGGCGATGACCCGCTTGACGATGGGCTCCTCCAAAAACGTCTCCTTCCGGAGGACCACGATGTCGCCGTACTTATAATCATCGTACAGCATGGAGTTGAGCACCAGCAGCCGGTCCCCATGCTGAAGGGTAGGGACCATGGAGTGGCCGTCCACGCCGATGAGGCGGATGACAAATGTGAACAGCAACACCACCGCCAGCACGGAGCCCACCAGGGCCTGGACCCACTCGTACAGCTCCCGGCCGCTTTCTTTCTTCTCTTCCTGTTGCTTTTCGTCCATGGTCTTGCTCCTTACAGTCCGCCGACGCGGCCGAATTCCCGTTTTTCCGTCTCGGCGCTCTTCCCCGGGAATACCAGCGCCACCGCCTTGCCGATCACGCAGCGGACGTCCACCGGCCCCAGGTCCGGGTTGCGGCTGTCCTTGCTGTTGTTGCGGTTGTCCCCCAGCAGGAAGATGCAGCCCTCCGGCACGGTGACGGGAAACGCCAGGCCCTCGTCCCGATATGTCGGCTCCCGGATATAGTCCTCCTCCAGGGCCTGGCCGTCCACATAGACCACGCCCTCGTCAAAATCGATGTCCACCGTCTGGCCCGCCGTGGCGACGACCCGCTTGACGATGGGCATTCCATCCTCGAAGTATTCCTTTTTCACCACCACGATATCCCCGGCCTTCAGCTCGCCCGCCAAATGCCGGTTCACCGCCAGCAGAATGTCCCCGTTTTGCAGCGTCTCCCGCATGGACTGCCCGTCCACACGGATGACGCGGACCACCAGGGTAAAGACCAGCACCGTAGCCAGCACCACGCACACCAGCATCCGCAGCCAGCTGTACCAGCTCTGGTCGGCCTGCGGCTTCGTCTCCTCAATGACCATGACAGCATTCCTCTTCCATTTTAATTAGAATAGTATAACAAAGAAGGCCGTGAATCACAAGTGCTTTTCCCCGTCAAGAAAACAAAAAAGAGAGGCGCAAGCGCCTCTCCTCTTGTCTCTTTCTTAGAGCTTCTCCTTGACCTTGGCACCCTTGCCCACGCGGCCGCGCAGATAATACAGCTTGGCACGACGGACATCGCCGTTGCGAACGACCTGAATGGTGTCGATAGAGGGAGAGTGAACGGGGAACACCTTCTCCACGCCAATGCCGTAAGAGATGCGGCGGACGGTGATGGTCTCCTCAATGCCGCCATGCTTCTTGGCGATGACGGTGCCCTCGAAGACCTGGATACGCTCGCGGGAGCCTTCCTTGACCTTCACGTGCACACGGACAGTATCGCCGATCTGGACGTGGGGCTTTTCGTTCTGCAGGGTTTCCTTGTTCAGTTCCTGAATGAGATCCATGGATTTTCCTCCTAAATTATAGGTGTTCATGCCGCTTTTCCATGGCACATCGGCGCATACAGCGCGTGCACGGCAGAGGACCGCCCTTTTGTAAGCCCAAATAGGATATCACAAAGCCCCGCGCAATGCAAGCATTTTTTTACAAAAAAGAACGCTTTCCCACCATCTCCCGCCAGGCGGAGGCGGCGAAGCCCACCGCCGCCGGCAGCAGCCACAGGCTGCCGCCGGTCTTTCCCATGAGCCAGACCGTCCCGCAGGCCAGCACCGCCGCCGCGCAGCCGCTGACAGCCCCCGCCGCCCGCTCGCCCGCCGCCGGCCCCAGCGCCCAGCTGACCGCCAGCGTCAGAGCCCGCCCGCCGTCCAGGGGGCGCACCGGCAGCAGGTTGAACAGCCCCAGCACCACCTGGGCGCCCGCCGCCGCGGTCCAGGGCCCCCCCGCCCCGGCCAGCGCAAGCCCGGCGGCCAGATTGGCCGCCGGGCCCGCCAGCACCGCCGCCAGCTCTCCCGCGTAGGACAGGGCGCCCGACGCTTTGATCTCCGCGCCGAAGACCCCCACCTGCATGGATACCGCCCTGGCGCCCAGCAGACGCAGCACCGCCCAGTGCCCCAGCTCGTGGAGCACCGCCGCCGCCAGTACCGTCACCAGCAGACGCCAGCCATTGGCATAGAGAAACCACCCCAGCAGCAGCCAGAAGCCGCCGCTGATCCGCAGGGCGCCGTCACACCGCCGCCACATAATAGATGGGATTCAGATACACTCCGTTTCTGTGGAGCTCAAAGTGCAGGTGGGGGCCGGTGGCGATCCCCGTGTCGCCCACCCGGGCGATGGTCTGCCCCCGGCGCACCTCCGCGCCGGAGGATACGTCGACGCTGCTGCAATGGGCGTATAGCGTGTCGTAGCCCCCTTCGTGGGTAACGATGAGGTATTTCCCGTAGCTGCTGCTCTCCCCCACCGCCTTCACCGTCCCATCCCCAAAGCAGGCGATGGCCGTTCCGGTGTCCGCCGCCAGATCCAGGCCGTAGTGGAACCGCTCCTCCCCCTCCGTCGGGTGCTCCCGGTATCCAAACCCGGAGGAGATGGTCCCGTCCACAGGGGTACAATAGGAAAAGCCCAGGATCGCCTGCTCCATGCTGACGTTCTCCGGCAGGTTTTGGTCGGAATACAGCACGTATGCCAGATCCCCAGCCGACGCCTCCGTCTCCCGGTCCGCCGCCTCCCGCTGGGTCCGGAAGGAGCGGAGAGAATCCATGGCCGCGTTTTCCGACACCTCCGGCACCTCCGCCGGCAGCGCCGTTTGCAGAGCTCCGTCCTCCTGGGGGCGAAACACCGCCCGGTACACCTCATCCAGGGTCTTGTCCACGGGCTTTTCTCCGGCCGCCGCCTGGCCGACGGCGGAAAACACTTCCCGGACATCCATGTTCCGCTCCAGCACCGCCCGCAGCTGGGAGCGCAGGCCGTCCAGCTGGCCCGGCAGGATCAGCTTCACCGCCACGAGCACGACGAATATCCCGCCGCAGGCCACCAGCTGGCGCAGCCACCGCCGCTCCCTGGCGCTCAGCGCCTCCGCTTCCCGCCGGGACGAGATCCGGGCGCCGCTCCTTTTCCGTCCGGCCCATGGGGCCTTTCCCCGTTTCCGTTTTGCCTGCCGTGGAGCCATGTCCGTCCCCCCTTTTTTACCTCTTTTGCAGTCTATGAAGGCTTTGTCTGCAATATGACCTTGACATTCCCGCAAAAATTCCGTATAATGATTGTCGCTGCATCGGGGGGCGTGATGCGGCGCAGGCCGTGTCCGCGGCTTTTGGTCAGACGCTCCAAACTGAATATCCGGGTGTAGCGCAGTTGGTAGCGCGCATGGTTCGGGTCCATGAGGCCGTGGGTTCGACTCCCGCCACTCGGACCA
>JAETPK010000049.1 GCA_021771265.1 Oscillospiraceae bacterium | reverse complement strand
CTTGTCCGCAGCGAGGGCGGCCGTTACGAGGAAGCGGTGGACTTCAGCTTTTACGAGGAGGGCGGCTATTCCGCCGCCATCCACGGGGAATCCGTGCTGCTGGGCACCGCCTCCTTCATGCGGAAGATGGATGTCCGGCTCCCCGGCGGCATCAATTTGAAGACCGGCGTGTTTCTGGCGGTGGACCGCCAGCTGGCCGCCGTCTTCGCCGTGAAGTACAACGCGGCGGAAAATGTGGACTTTGCCCTGCGGATGATGCGCCGCGGGCACATCACCCCGATTCTGGCGGCCCGGGACCCCAACATCACCCCGGCGCTGCTGAAGCGGAAGTTCCACAAGCGGGTGAAGGTGGAATACCCGGACCTCAGCACCCGGGTGGCCCTCAGTGAGGCGGAGCAGGACCGGGGACTGCCCCGGGCCCTTCTGTTCCGGGAGGGCCTGCTGCCTTACGCGGAGACCGTGGTGGGCAGCCACCGGCTGTGCCGTGCGATGCGCCGGGGGCTGGCGCTGTCCCTGCTGGGCAGCGCGGCGGGCACCCTGCTGGCCTTTTATATGGCGTTTTTGGGGAAATACGGTCTGATGACGCCTTTGACCCTGCTGGCGTTTTTGCTGCTGTGGGTCCTGCCGGTGTTGCTTTTGACAGACTGGACGGGACGGTATTGATAGAGTGAAGATTTGAGAGTGGAGATGGCAAAAATATCTTCACTCTCCACTCTTAACTTTCCAATCTTTTTTCCGTCTGTGACAAAAATTTACCGTCTATTTTCTCTGTCCTGCCTAAAATGTGGAACCTGCCAAATTTTTAGTTGTATTGCCCGGCTAAACGTTGTATAATTTCTACATTGGGCAATCTGACGTTTTGTCAATGCGACCTATCACGGCCCGGCGGCACGCCCCGGGCCGATCAACAGCCCTATATTAAGGAGTGGAAAGAACATGAGCTATTCTGTACAAAACATCCGCAACGTTTGCCTGCTGGGTCACAGCGGAAACGGTAAGACCGCCCTGGCAGAGAGCCTGCTTTACATGACCGGTGCCCTGGACCGCATGGGCCGTGTGGCGGACGGCAACACCGTCTGCGACTACGATCCCGAGGAGACCAAGCGCCAGATCTCCCTTTCCACCGCTGTGGCGCCCCTGGAGTACAAGGGCTGCCGGATCAATGTGCTGGATACCCCGGGCGCCTTTGATTTTGCCGGTGAGGTCATGGAAGCGCTGCGGGCCGCGGATGCCGCCATCATCGTCTGCTCTGCCAAGGACGGCGTGTCCGTTGGCCTGGAGAAGGCGTGGAAGTACTGTGAAGAGCGGAATATGCCCCGCTTTGTCTATATTTCCAAGACCGATGAGGACAACTCCGACTATAACGCCACCTTCGAGGCCCTGCGGGAGCGCTTCGGCAAGAAGATCGCCCCCGTGGTGGTGCCCATCTGGGACGAGAACAAAAAGGTCACCGGCATCATCGACGTGCTGAACAAGCGCGCTTATGAGATGCAGAACCTCAAGCGGGTGGAGATTGAGGTCCCCGCTGACAAGGAGGATGTCATCACTGAGTTCAACGACGCCCTGAAGGAATCCGTGGCCGAGACCAGCGAGGAGTTCATGGACAAGTTCTTCGGCGGCGAGGATTTCACCTACGCCGAAATGATCCAGGGCCTGCGCCAGGGCGTCCGGGAGCTGAGCCTGTTCCCCGTGCTGTGCGGCTCCGCTGTCAACTGCATGGGCTCCCTGATGCTGATGGACAACATCGTGGACCTGCTGCCCAATCCCATGGAGGGCAACTATCACAAGGCCACGAAGGCCGACGGTGAGACGGAGGAGTTCGTGGTCTCTCCCGGCGGCGTGCCCACCGCCTTTGTGTTCAAGACCGTCTCCGACCAGTACGGCAAGTACTCCTTTGTGAAGGTCCTCTCCGGCTCCATCACCCCTGACCTGCCCATGGTCAACGCCCGCACCGGCGCCTCTGAAAAGCTGGGCCGCCTGTATGTCATGCGGGGCAAGAAGGCCACCGAGGTCAAGGAACTCAGCTGCGGCGACATCGGCGCCATCGCCAAGATGGACAAGGTCAAGACCGGCGACACCCTGTGCGACGCCCGTAAGGTCGTGGCACTGAAGAGCATCCCCTTCGCCGAGCCCTGCTATTCCGTAGCCATCGTGCCCAAGACTCGCGGCCAGGAGGATAAGATCGCCCAGGGCCTGACCCGTCTGAACGAGGAAGACCCCACCTTCACTGTGGTCAACAACGGCGAGACCCACCAGATGGTCCTCTCCGGCGCCGGCGACATGCAGGTGGATGTGCTCATCAGCAAGCTGAAGAGCCGCTTCAACGTGGAGGCTGAGCTGAAGCCCGTCCGCGTGCCCTATCGTGAGAAGATCCGCAAGACCGTCCAGAAGCAGGGCCGTCATAAGAAGCAGACCGGCGGCAGCGGCCAGTTCGGTGACGTGTGGATCCGCTTCGAGCCCCAGACCGAGCAGGATGACATGATCTTTGCTGAGGAAGTGTTCGGCGGCTCCGTGCCCAAGAACTTCTTCCCCGCCGTGGAAAAGGGCCTGCGGGAGGCCTGCGTCCATGGTCCTCTGGCCGGCTATCCCGTGGTGAATCTGAAGGCCGTGCTGTATGATGGCTCCTATCACCCTGTGGATTCCTCCGAAATTGCCTTCAAGACCGCCGCGCAGCTGGCCTACAAGGCCGCTCTGCCTGAGGCCAACCCCGTTTTGATGGAGCCTATCGGCGAGCTGAAGGTCACCATTCCTGACAGCTATATGGGTGATGTCATGGGTGACATCACCAAGCGCCGGGGCCGCGTCATGGGTATGAACCCCACCGGTGACGGCGAGCAGGTCCTGGAGGCTGAGGTCCCCATGGCCGAGATGGGTAGCTATGCCATCGACCTGCGGTCCATGACCCAGAGCCGCGGCAGCTTCACCTTCCACTTCGTCCGCTACGAGGACTGCCCGCCCGCGGCGCAGGAGAAGGCCATCGCTGAGGCGAAGGCTCTGGCTGAGAAGGAGTAAGCAGAAGAAGTACGGGCAGTCCGAGTCAGGGCTCCCGCCGCGAGCCAGCGAAGCGGTCGCGGTGGGAAAGAGGCGGTGCAAAGGAATGAAGCGCAGTTTTCGCCATAGGCGGAAACGAAGCGAAATGGATTTCGCGCCGCCGAGGTGCCCGCCCGCGGCGCAGGAGAAGGCCATCGCTGAGGCGAAGGCTCTGGCTGAGAAGGAGTAAGTAGCAAATAGATGATGATACGGGGAGCCGTTTGGCTCCCCGTATTTTTCGGCATGACGATGTAAAAAGTTTATAAACTGTTGCATAAGCAACTAGATTATATTAGAGATTCCTGTTATACTCAAACCATCCTAAAGGGATGCATTGTAAGTTTAAGAATCAAATGATTTTAAGTTTTTAAGGAGGATCACAGTATGAAGAAGTGGGTTTGCCAGGTTTGCGGCTATGTTTGGGAAGGAGAGACTCCCCCCGAGAAGTGCCCCCAGTGCGGAGTCCCCGCCTCCAAGTTTACCGAGCAGAAGGGCGAGATGAGCTGGGCGGCTGAGCATGTGGTCGGCGTGGGCAAGTCCTTCGGCGCTGACGTGCCCGAGGAAGTCCGCAAGGAGATCATTGACGGCCTGAACGCCAACTTCATGGGCGAGTGCACCGAGGTGGGTATGTATCTGGCCATGGCCCGTGTTGCCCATCGCGAGGGCTATCCCGAGATCGGTGAGTACTGGCGCCGGGCCGCTCTGGAGGAGGCTGAGCACGCCGCCAAGTTCGCGGAGCTGCTGGGCGATGTCGTCACCGACTCCACCAAGAAGAACCTGGAGATGCGGGTGGAGGCCGAGAACGGCGCCACTCTGGGCAAGTTCGAGCTGGCCAAGCTGGCCAAGCAGTACAACCTGGACGCCATCCATGACACCGTCCACGAGATGGCCCGCGACGAGGCCCGTCACGGCAAGGCCTTCCAGGGTCTGCTGAATCGCTACTTCAAGTAATCTCGCAATTCCCGAAAAGGGATCCCCGGCGCAAACCAGCGAAGCGTTTGCATTGGGGGAGAGGACAAACTTTGCGGTGAGTGAGCCTTTGCGCCTGCGCGGAGGCGAGTGATACAAGGATTGTGAGGACAAAATGGATCAGTATGTATGTCCCTGCGGATACGTCTATGATCCCGCCGTCGGCGACCCCGAGCACGGCATTGCCCCCGGCACTCCCTGGGAGCAGGTTCCCGAAAGCTGGGTCTGCCCGGTCTGTGGAATGGGCAAGGACGTTTTCGAAAAGGAATAAGTGTCTGTCAAAGGGCGGAGCGGAAGCTCCGCCCTTTTTCGTGCCTTTTCCACTGGGGAAGGCGCAATGCCTCTTGAAAGCGGACATGCCAACATGCTAAACTACAAAAAATACGCTTTGACGAGAGGATCCGCCATGAAAAAAACGACCCTTGCCACTTTGGCCGGACTGCTGGGATACAGCATTTTCGGCTTCAGCTTTCTGTTTTCCAAGATCGCCCTGGAACTGACCACGCCCTTCGTGCTGCTGTCCGTTCGGTTTTTGACGGCGTTTCTGGTGATGAACCTGCTGGTGCTCACCGGGAGGATGCGGCTTTCCCTGAGGGGCAAGCCCGTTCGGATGCTGCTGTTGCTGGGGCTGGTGCAGCCTGTGGTGTATTTTATCTGCGAAAATTACGGCATCGCCCTGACTTCCACCTCCTTTTCCGGCATCATGCTGGGCATCATCCCCATCGCGGGACTGGTACTGGGGCGCCTGCTTTTGAAGGAGCCCTGCTCGGTCCTTCAGGTGGTCTGCGCCCTGCTGTCCATCGTGGGGGTAGCGTTGACCAGCGTAGGTGGTGAGGTCCGCTTTTCGCTGCTGGGCACGGTGCTGCTGGCAGGGGCCGCGGTTTCCGCCGCGCTGTTCAATGTCATCAGCCGGGGAACGGCCGCCTATTTCACCGCCTTTGAGCGGACGTATGTGATGTTTGCCTTGGGCAGCGGGGTATTCACGGTCCTGGCCCTGGCGGAGAACCGGCGGGATCTGGCGGCGCTGCGGGCGCCGCTGTCGGAGCCCTGGTTCTGGGCCGCTGTGCTGTATTTGTCGGTGGTGTCCTCCGTGTGCGCCTTTTTGCTCATCAATTTTTCCGTGAATTACATCAGTGTGGCAAAAGCCTCCCTCTTTTCCAACTTTACAACGGTCATTTCCGTACTGGCGGGCATTTTTATCATGAAGGATAGCTTCTCGCCCATTCAGCTGGCAGGGATCGTCATCATCACGCTCAGTGTCTTCGGCGTCTCTTTTCGGCGGGAGGAGGCCGAAACGCCATCCCCATAAGGGGCATCTCTTGAAAAGGGCACTTTGTTACGGCATCCTGGTGCTGGGGGACAGTGTGCCGGCCCTGCCAGGCCCTCATCCTGCTGGGCATGGTGCGGAACAGTCTGGTGACGGCGAAATAAGGCAAGGGGGGCCAAATGGCGGTCCTTTTTGTATATTTTTGAAGAAGTTCTACGTTCCGTAGAGCAATTTCCGCCGCTTGGGATTGGCATTCCGGCGGTAGACCGGTACACTGAATGCAAAGGAGAAAGGAGTGTGGAGCCATGGACGCGGCGAAGACCGGCGGATATCTTGCCATGCTGCGCAAGACAAAAGGCATGACCCAGCAGGAGGCGGCGGAGCAGCTGGGCGTGTCCAACAAGACCGTCAGCAAATGGGAGTCCGGCGGCGGCTTCCCGGACATTACGGTGCTGCCCGCCCTGGCGGAGCTGTACGGCGTTACCGCCGATGACATCCTGGCGGGGGAGACGCTGGGAGAGCGGCGGAGCCTTTGGAAGGAGGAGACACAGGCCCGGAAAAAGCGGCTGCTCCTGCGGCTGCGGACCCGGTTCGATGTGTGCTTTGTCCTCTCCCTGGCGCTGGCGGCGGTGGCGTTTTTCGGCATTCCCTATGTTTCTCTGGCAGCGCTGCCCCTGTCCGCCGCGGCGCTGTGGGTGGGCTGCGTCCTGGCGATGCATCCCATCCGCTGCGGCGTTGTGGAGGCGGGGACGGAGCTGTGGCAGAATTTGTTCCGCAAGCTGCTGGCGGCGTCCCTGGTCCAGTGGTGGGCGCTGCTGCGGATGCTTCGCTTGGGGGAACAGGAGATGGACTGGGAGGCCATGACCGTCCGGGGCGTTTATGACAGCTGGAAGCCGGTCCTGTTCTGTGTGGGCGCGCTGCTTTTGCTGGCGGTTTTGGCGCGGGGACTGCGGCGGACCGCCGGAAAGGAAGCCCGTCTGCTGCCGGAGGGCTGGCGCCAGGTGGCGCCATGGCTGCTCTGGGGCCTTTTGTTCCTGGGCCTCTGGCATGCGGTGGATGAGCGGTTCCAAGAGGCGCTGGTCCCCTGGGTGAAGCGGTATGGCGAGGGCGTCCTGACGGACAGCCGCTTTGACGAGTTGTGGCCCAAGCTGAAGGCAAAGCGGGACGCGGAGTTGCTGCCCTGGCTCCGTGCCCGGCAGGCGGCGGCCGCGGCAGGCGGGGTCAGCGGCCTGGGATTGCTGACCTTCCAGCTCCGGGGGCTGCTTTCACGGAAAAAACAGCGGAATGGACTTGCGGACCCGCAGAAATGATGATAAAATCTCTCCGAAAAGATAGGAGAGATGGTATGTATCGGTATATTTTCTTTGATTTGGACGGGACGCTGACCGATTCCAAGGAGGGGATCCTCAACTGCCTGCGGTACGCTCTGGAAAAAATGGAGGAGCCGATCCCGCCGGAGAGCACCTTGATCCAATTTATCGGGCCGCCGCTGCAGGATTCCTTTGCGCGCTTTTGCGGATTTGACGAGGAACAGGCCGTCCGGGGCATGAAGCTGTTCCGGGAGCGGTACGGACCCATCGGAAAATTTGAAAACGCCGCCGCACCGGGCATGGCGGAGCTGTGCGGCCGCCTGAAGGAGCGGGGCTATGTACTGGCCTTGGCCTCCTCCAAGCCGGAGGAGATGTGTGTGCCCATCTGCCAGAAATTCGGCTTCGCGCCTTCCATGGCGGTCATTACCGGTGGACCGCCCATCGGCGATTGGAGCAAGGCGGATGTCATCCGGGAGACCATGCGCCGCATGGGGTTGACGGAGGCGGATAAGCCCGCTATCCTCATGGTGGGGGACCGGAAATTCGATGTGCTGGGCGCCAAGGAATGCGGCATCGACTGCGTGGGCGTGGAGTTTTTCGGCTACGCCGCCCCCGGCGAGCTGGCGGAGGCCGGCGCCGTGGCGGTGGTGTCCACCGCCGAAGAGCTGGAGCGGTTCATCCTGGCCCACTGAAATATATGAAAAAGCACGCTGTTTTCAAAAACAGCGTGCTTGGGTTTGCCCAAAAGGGCGAGCTGCTGGGAAGCGGGAAGGAAGATAGTTACGAAAGAAACCCAGGAGGGGTGTCTTTCGTTTTTAATCTAAGTTTTTCAGAACTTTTTAAGTTCTGAAAAACTTGCTCAGGCTGTCGAAAAATTTTTTTCGACAGCCTAAAGCACGCTGTTTTCAAAAACAGCGTGCTTTTTTGTTACTCGTACTGCTTCATGATGTCCCGGACCTGCTTGATGGTCCAGCCCTCGCCGGTCAGGTCGGCGGAGAGCACCGGGTCGATGGGCACGGCCAGATACATGTTGTTGCCGTAAGCAAAGGCGCCGGAGGTGACGCCGATGACCTGGCCATAGACGTTCAGCAGGGCGCCGCCGCTGCTGCCTTGGGAGATGTCGGCGGTGTCCATGAGGCAGGGCAGGTCATACCGGGGCACGGCCCGGGCGGTGTCGCTGACAACGCCGGAGCTGACAGCCAGGCCCAGCCCCAGAGGGTCGCTGATGGTATACACCGTGTCGCCCACCCGCACATCCTTCGTGCCGGAAGGCGCGATCTCCAGGCAGGCAAAGGCGGAGGTGGTCTGGTGGCTGGTGGAGGTGCGGGAGACCTGGATGACGGCGATGTCGATGCCCGCGTCGTAATACAGCACCCGCTCCACCGGGAAGGTCTCGCCGGTGACCAGCTCCGCCGTGGCCGCCACGGCCCCTTCGATGGAGTGGTAGTTGGTGACGGCGATGCCGTCGGAAGAGATAAAGAAACCGCTGGCGTTGGCGTCGGGTTCCTCAAGCTCGGCGGCCTTCTGGGTGCGGTAATTGTCCAGACGGAACACAGCGGACAGATGCCGGTCCGCCGCCTGCCGGGCGGAAAGCTCCGTGGTCAGCAGGCCCAGGGCGTTGGCGGTGGCGCGGGAGACCAGTCCCTTTTCAATGAGACGCTCCAAAACGGTGCCGCTGCCGTCCTTGTAGGGGAAGGTCAGGGCGTCCCGGATGGAGAGAAACAGGTCGCCCCGGGTCATGAGGCCGTCATAGGTGATGGAGGCCAGTCCGATGCGCCGGGCGAAGGTGGCGGCGTAGTCCAGGGTGAAGTCCCCATCCTTGTCGCTGTATCCCAGCATCCGCAGCAAGGAGGCGTACCAATCGCCGGCGTCGATCTGGCTGCCTGGGTTGTATTTCACCTGGGTGGCACCGGAGACCCAACCCTGGTGGGCGGCATAATTGATAGAGTCTTCCGCCCAGGTGGGAAGATCCAGATAGCCGGCGATCCAGATGTCGGCGCGGGCCTGGTCCAAGGCGCCGGCCAGACGCACCAGCATCACCGCGGCCTGGGCCCGGGTGGCGGGAGCATCCAGGGCATAATCCCCGTCGGCGCTGCCCTGGACCAGGCCAAGGGTGGCCAGAATATCCGCTGAGCGCTCCGTCTCACCCTCAAGAGCGGAGGCGGCGGGAACTGCGCTCACCAGCAGGGCCAGAGCGCAGAGGAGGGCAAAAAATTTGGTTTTCATGGTGTTCCTCCAAAGTTTCAAAGTGTAGCCATTGTAGCACCCCTCCGGCGGAATGGCAAGAGCCGCCGCTGGACAGCGGTAGGGAAAGCTGGTATAATACTGTAAAAATACCCCGCCGGAGCCGGCGGCATCATATTATAAAGGAGAATCCTCAAATGGAACTGAAAGACATTTTGAGCAAGTGCGACCACACCCTCCTGGCCCAGACGGCTACCTGGGAGGAGATCCGCGCCATTTGCGATGACGGCATGAAGTACGGCTGCGCCAGCGTCTGCATCCCCGCAAGCTACGTCAAACAGGCGGCGGAGTACGCGGCGGGCAGACTGCCCATCTGCACTGTTATCGGCTTCCCCAACGGTTACGACACCACCGCGGCCAAGTGCTTCATGGCCACCGACGCCGTGGAAAATGGCGCTGAGGAGGTGGATATGGTCATCAACATCGGCTGGGTGAAGGACCGGAAGTGGGAGGAGCTCCTCGCTGAGATCAAGGCCGTGAAGGCCGCCTGCAAGGGAAAGCTCCTGAAGGTCATCATTGAGACCTGCTTCCTCACCGACGAGGAGAAGGTGAAGATGTGCGAGATCGTCACCGCCTCCGGCGCCGACTATATCAAGACCTCCACCGGCTTCGGCGGAGGCGGCGCCACCCGGGAGGACGTGGCTCTGTTCGCAAAGCACATTGGCCCCAACGTGAAGATCAAGGCCGCCGGCGGCATCGCAAACCTTCAGGATGCCGAAGACTTCATCAACCTGGGCGCCTCCCGCCTGGGCACCAGCCGCATCGTCAAGGCTGTGAAGGCCATGGAGGGCTGATATGGGAACGCCGCACAATGAAGCCGCTGCCGGCGCATTTGCAAAAACGGTCCTGATGCCTGGTGACCCCCTGCGGGCCAAATTCATCGCGGAAACCTTCCTGGAGGACGCGAAGCTGGTGAACAACGTCCGGGGCATCCAGGGCTATACCGGCACTTATCACGGCACGCCGGTGTCCGTCATGGCCTCCGGCATGGGCGTGCCCTCCATCGGCATTTACTCTCATGAGCTGTTCCACTTCTATGATGTGGACAACATCATCCGGGTGGGCACCGCCGGCGGCATCTCCCCCAAGCTGAAGCTGCGGGATGTGGTCATGGCCCAGGGTGCCTGCACGAATTCCAACTACGCCCACCAGTTCGGCCTGCCGGGCACCTTTGCCCCCATCGCCGATTTCACCCTGCTGGAGACCGCCGTGGCGGTGGCCCGCCGCATGGGCGTGGAGCCTCCGGTGGGCAACCTGTTCTCCTCCGACGTGTTTTACAACAAGGCCGGCAACACCCTGGACTGGGGCAAAATGGGCGTGCTGGCCATTGAGATGGAGACGGCGGCCCTGTACTGCAACGCCGCCGAGGCCGGCAAGCGGGCCCTGACCATCTGCACCATTTCCGACAGCCTGGTCACCGGGGAAGAGCTTCCCCCCGCGGAGCGGCAGACCTCCTTCACTCAGATGATGTCCATCGCGCTGGAGACGGCGGTGGAGATGGCGAAAAAGGGATAAAAGAAGTCCTTCGAGAGACGGGAGACCGCGGAGAGGCGCTGTTTTTGCATATGGCAATAACAGCGCCTCCCTTTTTACCGAAATTATGACAAAACGGAAAACATTGCGAAATTTTATTGCAATCCATGTGAAGGGTTGATATAATGAGACCCGACCTGAAAGGGCCGTTCTCCGCTGACGGAGAAAATATTTTTGAAGGAAGGTAGATTCCAATGAAGAAGTTTCTTGCACTGATTCTTGCATTGGTCATGTCCCTGTCCCTGGTCGCCTGCGGCTCCAAGGAAGAGGAGAAGCCTGCTGAGCAGCAGCCTGCCGAAGAACAGGGCGCTGATTTCAGCGTGGCCATGATCACTGACTATGGTGACATCACTGACCAGTCTTTCAACCAGACCACCTATGAGGCCTGCAAGGCCTACTGCGACGAAAACGGTGTGCAGTTCAACTACTACAAGCCCGCCGGTGACTCCACCGCTGAGCGTGTGGCCATGGTGGAAAAGGCCGTGGATGAAGGCTACACTGTCATCGTCATGCCCGGCTTTGCGTTCGCCGAGACGATCGCAGAGGTGGCTGATGAGTACTCCGACATCACGTTCGTTGCGCTGGACGTCAGCGAGGGTGATTTGGGCGATTACACCCTGCCCAGCAACGTCTACTGCGCTGTGTACCAGGAAGAGCTGTGCGGCTACATGGCCGGCTACGCCGCTGTGAAGCTGGGTTACACCCACCTGGGCTTCCTGGGTGGCATGGCTGTCCCCGCTGTGGTCCGCTTCGGCTACGGCTACGTGCAGGGCGTTGACGCCGCTGCCGGTGAGCTGGGCGTGGACGCCACCGTGGAGTATGCTTACGGCAACCAGTTCTTCGGTGACCCCGACATTACCGCTTACGCGGACAACTGGTATCAGACCCTGGGCGTGGAAGTCGTGTTCGCCTGCGGCGGCGGCATCTGCACCTCTGTTGGTGAGGCTGCTGCCAAGGTGGACGGCGCCAAGGTCATCGGCGTCGACGTGGACCAGTCCGCCAACCTGGATACCGCTTATGGCGAGGGCATTACCCTGACCTCCGCTATGAAGGGCCTGGCTCCCACTGTCCAGCACATGCTCTCTGAGATCGCTGCTGGCAACTGGGACAACTACGGCGGCAAGGTGGAGACCCTGGGCCTGGTGTCCGGTGAAGATCCCGAGGTCAACTATGTCCAGATCCCCATGGATACCACCCTGTTCGGCGACGGCTTCTCTCAGGACGATTACAAGGCCCTGGTGAAGGACATGTTCGACGGCAAGATCACCGTGTCTGATGACATCACCGCTGAGCCCGCTGTCAGCAACATCACGGTCAACTATCTGGGCAACGTGAAGTAAAACTTCCATACATCCGCAAAAGAGGACGGGAATTTATTTCCGTCCTCTTTTTTGCATTTCTGCCGTTTCTTGTAATTTCCTTTTGAAATATACGGCGGAATATAGTACAATAAGATATCAAACATTTTGCCGACAGGCAAACAGGGGGAGGTCGTGAAAATTGGAACAGACCTATGCCATTGAAATGCTGAACATTACCAAGCGTTTCCCCGGCATCGTGGCCAACGACAATATCACGCTGCAACTGAAAAAGGGTGAGATCCACGCCCTGTTGGGCGAAAACGGCGCCGGCAAGTCCACGCTGATGAGCGTGCTGTTCGGCCTGTACCAGCCGGAGGAGGGCGTCATCAAAAAGGACGGCCAGGCGGTCCAGATCCGGGACCCCAACGATGCCAATGCCCTGGGCATCGGCATGGTCCACCAGCATTTCAAGCTGGTGGAGTGTTTTTCCGTTCTGGACAACATCATCATGGGCGTGGAACCCTGCAAGCACGGCTTCCTCCAGAAGGGAGAGGCCCGGGAAAAAGTGATCGCCCTGTCGGAGAAATACGGTCTGCACGTGGACCCGGACGCCCTGGTGGAGGATATCACCGTGGGCATGCAGCAGCGCACCGAGATCTTGAAGATGCTGTACCGGGACAATGAGATCCTGATTTTCGATGAGCCCACCGCCGTTCTGACGCCCCAGGAGATCGAGGAGCTCATGCAGATCATGCGGAACCTGGCGGCGGAGGGAAAGTCCATCCTGTTTATTTCCCACAAGCTCAATGAGATCATGTCGGTGGCGGACCGCTGCACCGTGCTGCGCAAGGGCCGGTATATCGGCACCGTCAGCATTCAGGACACCAACCAAAAGGAGCTGTCCCGCATGATGGTGGGCCGGGATGTGGAGTTTGTGGTCCACAAGGAGCCTGCCAAGCCCGGCAAGACCATCCTGGAGGTGGAGGGCATGACTGTGGCCTCCAAGGCCCACAGCAACAATGCTGTGAAAAACGTCAGCTTCACCGTCCGGGCGGGAGAGATCGTCTGCATCGCCGGTATCGACGGCAACGGCCAGACGGAGCTGGTCTATGGCCTGACGGGCCTGGAGCCCCTGAAGGGTGGCAAGATCATGCTGGAGGGCCAGGACATCACCGACGCATCTATCCGCAAGCGCTCCACCATGGGCATGAGCCACATCCCCGAGGACCGGCACAAGCACGGCCTGGTATTGGACTACACCCTGGAGGACAATATGGTGCTCCAGCGGTATTTTGAGCCGGAGTTCGTCAGCAAGGCGGGCTTTTTGAAGCGCAAGGCCATCCGGGATTACGCCGCCCGCCTCATTGACCAGTACGATGTCCGCTCCGGCCAGGGTCCCATCACCGTGGCCCGCAGCATGTCCGGCGGCAACCAGCAAAAGGCCATCGTGGCCCGGGAGATCGACAAGGATCCGGAGCTGCTCATTGCCGTGCAGCCAACCCGCGGCCTGGACGTGGGCGCCATCGAGTACATCCACAAGCAGATCGTGGCCCAGCGGGACGCCGGCAAGGGCGTGCTGCTGGTGAGCCTGGAGCTGGACGAGGTCATGGCCCTGTCGGATCGGATCCTCGTCATGTATGAGGGTGAGATCGTGGGCCAGCTGGACCCCAAGACCACCACCGTGGAAGAATTGGGCCTGTATATGGCGGGCGCGAAAAGGGAGGGAGCATAAGCTATGAAACAACAAAAAACTTCCCTGCTGCGGAACAACGCGGTGCAGACGCTGCTGGCGTCGCTGCTGTGTATCCTGCTGGGCCTGCTCATCGGCTATATCGCCCTGCTGCTCATCAACCCCGCCGGCGCCAGCGAGGCCATCACCACCATCATCAAAAACTTCATGACCTATTCCAAACCGGCCACCCAGCTGAAAAACCTGGGCAACACCCTGGTGAAGACGGCGCCGCTGCTGATGTGCAGCCTGTCTGTCCTTTTTGCCTACAAGGCGGGACTGTTCAACATCGGCGCCGCCGGACAGTATGTGGTGGGCGCGGGCGCCGGCCTGTACTGTGCGCTGGCCTGGCAGTTGCCCTGGTATCTGTGCCTGCTGGCCTCTATCCTGGCCGGTGCGGCCCTGGGCGCGGTCTCCGGTCTGCTGAAGGCCTACTGCAACGTCAACGAGGTCATCTCCTGCATCATGCTGAACTGGATCAGCCTGTACGCAGTGAACACCCTTTTGAACCTGGTGAAGGAAGAGACCAGCCCTTACACCCTGAACCTGCTCAATACCAGTCCTGGGAGCGCTCTGCCCTCTCTGGGCCTGGGCGCACTGTTTAGCGGCAATAAGTATGTCACCATTGCCATCCCCCTGTCCGTTCTGGTGGCGGTGGCTGTGTGGGTGCTGCTGGAAAAGACCAAGCTGGGCTACGAGCTGAAAGCCACTGGCTGCAATAAATTTGCCGCTCAATACTGCGGCATGCAGGAAAAGAAAAACACCATTTTGACCATGGCCATTGCCGGCGGCCTGGCCGGCATGGGCGCGGCGCTGCTGTTTCTCACCGGATTCGAGCAGTGGCAGTGCACCCAGTCCTCCGTGCCCGGCATGGGCTTCAACGGTATTGCCGCCGCCTTCCTGGGGGGGCTGAATCCCCTGGGCACCATCCTCTCCTCTTATTTCATCCAGCACATCACCAACGGCGGCGCCTATGTGGACAAGACCATGTACTCCGCCCAAATCTCCGATTTTATCTCCGCGCTCATCATCTATCTGTGTGGCTTCGTGCTGTTTTTCAAATTCACCCTGAACCGCTGGCTGGACCGCCGGGATGAAAAGCGGACAAAGGCAGCGCAGGCTGATCCTCAGAAAGGAGGGATGGCGGAATGATCCTCCTGCTGCAATACATGCTCATTTTCGCGTCTGTGCTGATGTTGGTGGCTCTGGGCGGCTGCTTCTCCGAGCATTCCGGCGTTATCAATATCGGACTGGAGGGCATCATGGTCATGGGCGCCCTGGGCGGCGCGCTGATGATGAAGTTCCTGCCTGCCGGCGTACCTGCCGTTGCCATCATTCTGCTGGTGGTACTGGCCTCCATCCTGCTGGGCATGCTCTATTCCCTGCTGCTGGCGGTGGCTGCCATCAACTTCAAGGCGGACCAGACTCTGGTGGGCACCGCCATGAACCTGCTGGGCACCGCGGCCGCCACTGTGTTCGTCAAGGCCATGAACACCGCCGAGGATGTGGATAACGTGTCCTCCATCATCCAGTATATCGGCCCTAAAAGAGCCTTTTTGGTGAACATTGGCAGTTTTGAGTTCAACTGGTTCATGCTGCTGGCCCTCATTGCCCTGGTGGTGTCCTATGTGACGCTGTACAAGACCCGTTTCGGCCTGCGGCTCATGGCCTGCGGCGAGCATCCCCAGGCGGCGGACAGCGTGGGCATCAACGTGTACAGAATGCGTTATGCCGGCGTGCTGATCTCCGGCATGCTGGGCGGCTTGGGCGGCATCGTGTATATCACTGCCGGCGTCAGCGAGTGGAAGTTTGAAAACGGCGTGGCGGGCTTCGGCTTTTTGGCGCTGGCCGTTATGATCTTCGGCCAGTGGAAGCCCAGCCGCATCGCCCTGGCGGCGCTGCTGTTCGGCTTTTTCCGGGCTCTGGGCAACGTGTATACCGGCTTCGATTTCCTGAAGGCCATGAACCTTCCCGCCGCGGTGTACAATATGCTGCCCTATATCATCTCCCTGGTGGTGCTGGCCTTTACCTCCAAGAAGTCCCGGGCGCCCAAGGCGGAGGGCATCCCCTATGACAAGGGACAGCGGTAAAAAATTCCAAAATGTATATTTTCCCACAAATATTACTTTTCGGCAAAAAATGACGCTTTCGGTGAAGCGGCGCGGCGCTGGCCGTGCCGCTTCACCTCGCTTTTACGGGAGCCGGTTCCTGGCCAAAGCGATAACGGGCGGGTGGGAATGCGAGATTGACTTCACATGTTTTCCGGGAGTATGATATACATTGGAAGGGGTTCCCAGTTACTTGACTGCAAAGGAGGGATGATGGGAACAGCTGCGCCGCGTTCGGGTCAGGCCGGACGCGAAGGATCGTTTTGCATTGAGAGGGGTAAGTATTATGAAAAAATTGTTTGGCAGCCTGCCGTTCCGCCTGCTTTTGGGCATTGCGGTGGGTATTCTCTGCGGTCTCATCTTTCCCGAGAGCTTCATGAAGGTGGTCGTCACCCTGCAATATATCATGGGTCAGCTGATCACCTTCTGTGTGCCGCTCATCATCATCGGCTTTATCGCGCCGTCGATCACCAAGCTGGGGAGCAACGCCTCCCGTCTGCTGGGGGTGGCGGTGGTCATTGCCTACGTGTCCTCCATCTGCGCCGCGTTCATGTCCATGGGCGCCGGCTATGCCCTGATCCCCCACCTGTCCATTGATACCAGCGTGGCGGGCCTGCGGGAGCTGCCGGAGGTGGTGTTTGAGCTGAACATTCCCCAGATCATGAGCGTTATGAGCGCCCTGGTGCTGTCCATCCTCATTGGCCTGGCCGCCACCTGGACCAAGTCCCAGGACTTTATTGACCTGCTGGCGGAGTTTCAGAGCATCGTACTGGACATCGTCAAAAAAGTCATCATCCCCATCCTGCCGTTTTATATTGCCGCCACCTTCTGCAACCTGAGCTATGAGGGCATGATCACCCGGCAGCTGCCGGCCTTCCTCCAGATCATCCTCATCGTTATGCTGGGACACTATATCTGGCTGGCGGTGCTGTACCTGCTGGCGGGGGCATACTCCGGCAAGAACCCCTGGGAGGTGCTGCGCCACTATGGCCCCGCTTATCTGACCGCCGTGGGCACCATGTCCTCTGCCGCCACGCTGGCTGTGGCTCTGGACTGCGCCCGGCAGAGTAAGGTCCTCCGCAAGGACATGGTCAGCTTCGGCATTCCCCTGTTCGCCAATATCCACCTGTGCGGCTCCGTGCTGACAGAGGTGTTTTTCGTCATGACCATCTCCAAGATCCTGTATGGCTCCGTGCCCTCCCTGGGCACCATGGTGCTGTTCTGCCTGCTGCTGGGCATCTTCGCCATCGGCGCTCCCGGCGTTCCCGGCGGCACGGTCATGGCCTCCCTGGGCCTCATCACGGGCATCCTGCTGTTCAAAAATGACGGCACTGCCCTGATGCTGGCCATTTTTGCCTTGCAGGACAGCTTCGGCACTGCCTGCAACGTCACCGGCGACGGCGCCCTGACCCTCATGCTCACCGGCTACGCCGAAAAGCACGGCATCCGGGACGAAAACATCCAGTCTCCCATTCTGTAACAGAAAAGACGCTCCGCTCCGGGGCCGCTGAAAGGCGGCTCCGGATTTTTTGTTTTTACCCAGACTTTACAAAGAAACGGTGACGGATTTTACGCGGGACTGCTTATACTAAGACCGTAGCGTAAAGCAACAGACATATGATGAAAGGAAGTTCATTCTCATGAAAAAAGCAGTTGCACTGTTCCTGACGCTGGCCCTGTCCGCGTCTGTGCTGGCCGGCTGCGGCTCCTCCAAGACGGAGCAGCCCGCTGAAAACAACA
>JAETPK010000048.1 GCA_021771265.1 Oscillospiraceae bacterium | reverse complement strand
GGGTCAGGTCCTTCCTTTATTTCCGCAAAAGCAAATAGCACTGGTAGTTCGCAGTGGTCGGTACGTCCGTCAGCTCCGGCATCAGCACGCCGTCCTCCAGGGCGTCCGTCACCATGGCGTCCACGCGCTCCTCCACAGTGGGCACATAGACCCGGTCCAACCGGGCCATCAGCGAGTTCCACAAATCGATGCCCGCCGTCTCGTCCGCGCCCTCATTGCCCAGTACGGTCTCTGACAGCTCCAGAGACAACTTCACGTCCCGGTCTCCCAAAGCCTCCTTCACCGCCGCCAGCAGGTTTGCGATCTGCTCCGTGTTGTAGGCGGCCTGGGTCTCGTAATTGGCATCAAAACCGTAGGCGATCTTGTCCAGCTTGCCAACGGTGGGATACGTCAGGTCTGTCAGCAGGATCTCGTCAAAGCCCAAGTCCGCGCAGTCGCACACCAGGCGGGAAACATAGTCCTTCGTGGCCTGTTTGGACGGGTCCAGCCAGTTTTCGTTGTTCCCATCGTAGAAAATATAGCCACCGGTATTCTTCAGGCCCATGGTGTCCACATTGCTCCGGGCAACACCGCCGTCCCGCAGGCAGGAAATCCGGGCCACAGAGTACCATTCACCCTCCAGCAAAGCCGGCAGCACCTCCGCCGCTTTGGACGCCGTGCCGGCCACCGACGCGCCGCCGACCGCCGCAGCGCTTTCAAAGGAATAGCGCAGCTGGCCGCCGGAGGCCTTCATGGTGACACAAAAGGCGTTTTGCCCACTGGCGTCCGCCAGCTCCGCCGGCCACGCCGCCGGGTCGTCTCCCAGCTCCACCGCCTGGAGAAGTGGCTTCTTCTCCTGCTCCTGAATGGTGATGTTCACCGGCTCTTCCTCCGGCGGCTGAGGCTCCCCCGTTTTTTCCGGAAGCACCAGCTTCGGCGTCCCCGTCTCGTCATAGACGATGTACTTCTGCATCATCATAAAGCCGATGGACGCCAGGATGACCAGCACCAGGAGCACCGCCAGCGCGATCTTTCCCTTGGAACCCCGGCCGCGGTAGCTATGATAACCTCTGGGGCCTGCCATCACTTCACCTCATTTCCTTCGTCAGAGAGGCGCTCAGCCCTCCAGGGCCATCATCTTGTCCACGCGGCGGGCATGGCGGCCCCCTTCAAACTCCGTGGACAAGAACACCTCCACCATGCGCTCGGCCATGTTCTTGCCGGTGAAACCGGCACCGATGGCCATCATGTTGGCATCGTTGTGACGGCGGGTCATCTCCGCCTCCAGGCAGTCGGCGCAGTGGGCACAGCGGATGCCCTTGATCTTGTTGGCAGCGATGGAGATGCCGATGCCGGTGGTGCAGATAACAATGCCCCGGTCACACTTGCCCTCCGCCACAGCCCGGGCGGCAGCGGCGCCGAAGTCGGGATAGTCGCAGCTCTCCAAGCCATAGCAGCCGAAATCCTCATATTCATGGCCCAGCTTCTCCAGCACTTTAATAATGTGCTGCTTCAGCTCGTAGCCGCCGTGGTCACAACCCAACGCGATTTTCATGGTGGAATCCTCCCATTTTTTAAAGTAGCATTATTATATGCCTGGTGGTCTCAAAAATCAATCACAGTTCATGCCATACCGGCTCCATCCGCCGGAAGGTGCAGAACCGCCGGAAGCCGCACTGGCGCAGCAGCTCCTGCCGTTCCCGGATGGCGCAGCCCACGTATTCCACGCTGTGGGCGTCGCTGCCCAGGGTGATGATCTCGCCGCCCAGCCGGCAGTACATCCGCAGCCACTTTTCATCCGGCAGAGGCGTATGGCCCCGGTTGGTGTTCAGCTCGATGCCCCGGCCCTTTTGGATGAGGGTGCGGAAGATCTCCTCCACCTCAGTCTCAAAGCCGTCGAAGGTCAGATGAAAGCCCCGGTTTTCGTTGAGATACCGCAGGGGCAGCGTCAGGTGTCCCAGAACAGAATAGGCCCCGTCCCAGCGTGCCAGCAGCCGCACCTGCTCCAGATAATCGGCGATGCCCCGGCGGGCCGCGGCATCGTCGGCAGGGTCAAAGTAATAGAGGTCCGTGCACCCATACGCCTTGGAGAGCATATGGATGGACCCAATGATAAAATCCAGCTCCGGCGCGTCGGCCAGGAGCTTTTCCATATGGGCAAAGTTCCAGGGCGCATCCCCCAGCTCAATGCCCAGCCGCAGCGTGATGCGGCCCTCTGCTGCGGCCCGGGCCCTGGCGAATTCCTCCGTCAGGGCCTGCCAGTCATAGGGCTCCCGGGGCTGGTCCGTGCCCCAGGCGATGGGCTCCACATGGTCTGTGAAGCACAGTTCCTCCATGCCCGCCGCGATGGCCGCCTCCGCCATATCCGCCATGGGCGCTCTGGCGTCCGGAGAGATGCGGGAATGAGTGTGATAATCAGCCAGATACATGACAGGCCTCACTTCTTGAACTTTTTGAAGAACTTCTTCCGCTCCTCATAGTTGCTCTCTCCCACGCTCTCGGCAAATTTTTTCAGCGCCTCTTTCTGTTCTTTGTTCAGGTTGCGGGGGGTCTCGATATAAACGGTGACGTACTGGTCGCCCCGGCTCCGCCCGTTGATGGAGGGAATGCCTTTACCCTTCAGGCGGAAAGTAGTGCCGGACTGGGTGCCCTCCGGCAGGGTGTATTTCACCTTGCCGTCGATGGTGGGGATCTCCAGTTCCGCGCCCAGGACCGCCTGGGTGAAGGTGATGGGTGCCTCGCACAGCACGCTGGTGCCCTCCCGGCGGAACAGCTCATGAGGCCGTACCGTGATGGTGATGAGCAGGTCGCCTGCGGGGCCGCCGTTTTTGCCGGCGTGGCCCTGGCCCCGGATGGAGATGGTCTGGCCGTTGTCGATGCCCGCGGGGATGCTGGCCTGGATAGTCTTGCGGCGGCGGACGGCACCGCTGCCGTGGCAGTCCTTACAGGGCTGGTGGATGATCTGTCCCTTGCCGCCGCACTTGGGGCAGGGGGAGCTGGTGGCGAACACGCCCATGGGCGTCTGCCGCCGCACCTGCACCTGACCGGTGCCCCGGCAGTCCGGGCACACCTCCGGCGTGGTGCCGGGGGCGCAGCCGTTGCCGTGACAGGTCTCGCACTGCTCCATACGCTCCACAGTCACCGCCTTTTCGCAGCCAAAGGCGGCCTCCTCAAAGCTGATGGCCAGGGACATGCGGATGCTCTCGCCCCGCTGGGGCGCATTGGGATTGGTGCGCCGTCCGCCGCCGCCGAAGCCGCCGCCGAAAAAGCTGCCGAAAATGTCCCCGAGGTCACCGAAGTCAAAGCTGCCGTCGAACCCGGCGCCACCGGCGCCGAAGTTGGGATCCACGCCAGCGTGGCCGTACTGGTCGTACCGGGCCTTCTTGTCGGCGTCCGACAGGACCTCGTAGGCCTCGTTGACCTCCTTGAAGTGCTCCTCTGCATCCTTGTCGCCGGGATTCAGGTCCGGATGGTATTTCCGGGCCATTTTTTTATATGCTTTTTTGATCTCGTCCTCCGAGGCCCCCTTGGAGATCCCCAAGACCTCGTAGTAATCTCGTTTATCTGCCATCGTCATGCTCCTGTCAATTAGGAATGAGGAATGAGAAATTAGGAATCGTGGTATTCCGCCGCAGGCGGAATACTTTAAATTTGTCCGGCAGTGCCGGACTCCGAAATTCCTAATTCCTAACTTCTAATTTCTAATTCTCAATCCGCTCCAAACGCTCCGAATGGGGCGGGGATAATATCCCCGTCCCATCGGTCCGCGCCATTGTTACTGCTTGTTTTCGTCCTCGTCCACGACCTTGTAATCAGCGTCATAGTACTGACCACCCTGAGCGCCGGCGTCGGCGCCGGGCTGCTGGGCACCCGCCTGAGCGCCACCCTGGGGATTAGCCTGCTGATACAGCTTTTCGCTGACGGCGTAGAAGGACTGGGTCAGCTCCTCGGTGGCAGCCTTGATGGCGGCGGTATCCTGGCCCTTCAGGGTCTCCTTCAGCTTGTCGATGCCGGCCTGGACCTTGTTCTTGTCATCGGCGGGGATCTTGTCGCCCATCTCGGCCAGGGTCTTTTCGCTCTGATAGACCATCTGGTCGGCCTGGTTGCGGGTCTCCACCTCTTCCTTCAGCTTCTTGTCCTGGGCGGCATACTGTTCAGCTTCCTTCACGGCCTTCTCAATATCCTCCTTGCTCATGTTGGAGGAGGAGGTGATGGTGATGTGCTGCTCCTTGCCGGTGCCCAGGTCCTTGGCGGAGACGTTGACGATACCGTTGGCATCGATGTCGAAGGTCACCTCGATCTGGGGCACGCCCCGGCGGGCGGGAGCGATGCCGTCCAGGTGGAAGCGGCCCAGGCTCTTGTTGGCGGCGGCCATTTCCCGCTCGCCCTGGAGGACATTGACCTCCACGCTGGTCTGGTTATCGGCGGCAGTGGAGAAGATCTGGCTCTTCTTCACGGGAATGGTGGTGTTGCGGTCGATGAGCTTGGTGAACACGCCGCCCATGGTCTCGATGCCCAGGGACAGGGGGGTCACGTCCAACAGCAACAGGCCCTTCACATCGCCGGTCAGCACGCCGGCCTGGAGGGCGGCGCCCATGGCCACGCACTCATCGGGGTTGATGCCCTTGAAGGGCTCGGAGCCGGTAAAGTTCTTCACGGCCTCCTGCACGGCGGGGATGCGGCTGGAGCCGCCCACCAGCAGGACCTTGCTCAGGTCGGCGGGACGCAGGCCGGCGTCGGACATGGCCTGGCGCACGGGGCCCATAGTGGCATCCACCAGGTGGGCCGTCAGCTCGTTGAACTTGGCCCGGGTCAGCGTCACGTCCAGATGCTTGGGGCCGGTGGCGTCGGCGGTGATATAGGGCAGGTTGATGTTAGAGGTCGTCACACCGGACAGCTCGATCTTGGCCTTCTCGGCGGCCTCCTTCAAACGCTGCATGGCCACCTTGTCGGAGGACAGGTCCACGCCGTCGCTGCGCTTGAACTCGCTCACCAGCCACTTCATCACGCACTCGTCAAAGTCATCGCCGCCCAGGCGGTTGTTGCCGGCGGTGGCCAGGACCTCGATGACGCCGTCATCGATCTCCAGAATGGAAACATCGAAGGTGCCGCCGCCCAGGTCGTAGACCATGATCTTCTGGGACTGCTCCTTATCCACGCCGTAAGCCAAAGCCGCGGCGGTGGGCTCGTTGATGATACGCTTGACATCCAGGCCGGCGATCTTGCCAGCGTCCTTGGTGGCCTGCCGCTGGGCGTCGGTGAAGTAGGCGGGGACCGTAATGACGGCCTCGGTGACGGTCTGGCCCAGATAAGCCTCGGCGTCCGCCTTCAGCTTTTGCAGGATCATGGCGCTGATCTCCTGGGGGGTGTAGGACTTGCTGTCCACGGTGACCTTGTAGTCAGAGCCCATCTCACGCTTGATGGAGGAGATGGTGCGGTCAGGATTGGTGATGGCCTGCCGCTTGGCCACCTGGCCCACCATGCGCTCGCCGGTCTTGGAGAAAGCCACGACGGAGGGCGTGGTGCGGTTGCCTTCCGCGTTGGGGATCACAACTGCCTCGCCGCCTTCCATGACGGCCACGCAGGAGTTGGTAGTACCAAGGTCGATACCGATTACTTTAGACATAAATGATTCCTCCTAAATCTATCGAAAACGTTTTTTGTTTACTCTTTTGTCAATTGGCCACCTGGACGATGGCGTGACGGATGACTTTATCGCCCAGCATGAAGCCCGCCTGGAACACCTGGGCCACCACATTTTCGCCCAGCGTCTCGTCATCCACGTGCATGACGGCATTCATCCGCTCGGGGTCGAAGGGCTTTCCCAGGGCCTCCATTTCCGTGACACCCTGCTTTTGCAGGATCTCCTTGAACTGGGTGAAGATCATCTCCAGCCCCTTTTTGTGGGGGGAATCCTCGCCACCCTCGCTGGAAGCGCCCCGCTCCAGATTGTCGTACACCGCCAAGAACGCGCTGATGGTGTCCGCCTTGGCGTCCTGATACAGGGCGTCCTTTTCCTTGGTGGTACGCTTGCGGTAATTGTCGTACTCCGCGGTGAGACGGACGAACTGGTCCTTCACGGATTCCAGCTGCTTGGCGGCAAGCTCCGCGGCCTCCATCTGCTGCTGGGTCAGGGTATAGGTCTTTTCTTTTTCCTTTTTCTTCTTGCTCTTGCCGGCCTTTTCTGCCGGCTCCTGGGCGGTCTGCTCCGCCGCGGCAGTCTCCTGCTCCGTGCCCGCCTGGGTCTCCGGCGTCTCCTCGGCAGCGGGCTGCTTCGTCTCTTCGCTCATTCCTTCGTATCCTCCTTCGGGGGTAATTCCTGTTTTCCAAACAGCCGTGTCAGCCCATCGGCAAAGCCGGAGAGCCGCGCGGCCACAGATGCGTAATCCATGCGGGTGGGGCCCACCACGCCGATGAGGCCCCGCATATCGTCGCCGATGTCATAGCTGGCCACCACGACGCTGGTGTTTTTCAAGGCGTCGCTGACGTTTTCCGGTCCGATGAGGATCTTCATGGGACCGTCATCCGGCAGCGGCAGGCTTTCCTTGCTGTCCGTCATAAAGCTCATCAACTGGTGGGCCTTGTCGGCGTCCCGGAACTCCGGCAGCTTTAAAAGCTCCTTGGTCCCGGCGGTGACGATCTCCCGCTGGCTGGCCTCCTCCAGGGAGTCCACCGCGTAGGAAATCGTCTGGGACAGCAGCAAAAACAGTTGGGGCGGGATCTGCTCCGCCACATTCATGAGCCGTTGGCTCATCTCCGACGGAGACGCGCCGGTAAAATGCCCGTTCAGCAGATTCACCAAGGTGGGCAGCTGATCCAGGTCCACCTTCAGCTGCAATCGCAGCAGCTGGCTCTTCACCCGGTCGTCGCTCATCATCATGACCACGATGCAGCTGCGCTCATCCACAGGCAGCAGCTCAAAGCGCTTGGCCGTAAGGGTCTTGCGGCCGGTGACGCTCATGTAGGCGGGATAATTCACAAAGGAACTCACCGCCCGGCCTGCCTGGGAGAGAATGTGGTCCAGCTCCTCCATCTTCATTTGCAGGGACTGGTTGATCTTCTCCGTTTCCGCCAGGCTCAGCCGCTGCCGCTCCATTAGCTCGTTGACATACAGCCGGTAGCCCTTGGGGGAGGGGACCCGTCCAGCGGAGGTGTGGGGCTGCTCCAGGTAGCCCTGCTCCACCAGATCCGCCAATTCGTTGCGGATGGTGGCGGAACTGACCTTGCCGCCCATTTCAGCGGCAATGGACTTGGAGCCCACTGGTTCGGCGGTGCGGATATAATCCTCGATGACGACCTTCAGTATTTTCTTTTTCCGGTCCGTCAGCTCCATCTCTCCGCTCCCGTTCGCTTGTCGTTTTCAGGGGTTAGCACTCAATTCCCCTGAGTGCTAAAGCGAGTTTACCACCACGGGAAAGCATTGTCAATGGATGCTTATAAACAATTTGTGAACAAACGGAAACCGGTTTTTGAACTTTTGCAAAAAAAGCGGGGTTTCCCGCTGTCTCCCGGTTTTCCGCCAGCAAAAGCGGCGGGCTTCCGCCCGCCGCTTTCCATTGTTTTTCCATTTACCAGCGGAGCTTGCCCTCCGTCTGCTGGGGGACCAGTCCGGCCCGCCGCAGCGCCGGCAGCAGCGCCGCGAACAGCACTACCAGCAGCGCCGTCTGGAATGGGAGCATAATAAGGTTCTTCCAGAAACTTCCAACGGCCATGACCGCCCAGGCCTTTTTGTAAAGGATGGCGGACCACAAGGAGCCCAGCACCACATTCTGGATATTGGTCAGCAGCTTTGCCAGAAACACCCGCCGGATGTTGAGCTGCGCCCGGTACAAAAAGAGGGCATAGATCAAAACGCCCAGCATGGTGGTGAGGGTGTAGCCGGGGAAGAAGGGATAGCCGCCGCCACCGGTGAGGAAAAAGCTGAGGATGTCCTCGGAAAAGCCGAACACCACGCCCAGCACCGGGCCGCACACCAGGGCGCACAGTGCCCGGGCCAGGAAGCCCCAGGTGATCTTGGCACCGAACAGCGGCACGGAGGGGATGTGGCTCAAGACAACGCACAGGGCGATCATCAGCGCCGCAAAGGTCAGCTTTCGCAGGTCCCGGAGCTCCCGGATGGCGGAGCGCCAGTAGGCGGCGGAAAAGGGATGGGGATAGAGGGCCCGGTCAGGATAGAGAGACATAAAAATACCTTCCTTCTGTAAATTTCGGCAGTCCGATACCGGAGCGCCGCACAAAGGAAGGTCTTGGCCGTGTCCTGTATGCGGCAGCGGGATGCGGAACACACACTGCAAGACCGAACGCGGCCCTTTCGTCCGGAAAACAACTCCCCGTTTTTCCGGCACTTGGTCTTGGCGTCTGCGGTGCCGAACGCTCCGCAAGTAGCAAGACCTTTGACACGTGTGTTCCTACTCTGCCTTTCCCCTTGACATATCAATGATATACAAGGGGTATGATGTCATGATATTCCAATCGCTGGGAAATAGCAATAGAAAAGGTCCCCAAATCTTACGATTTGGGGACCCTTTTTCAGTGGAATATGCAGTATCAGGCCTTGGGAGCCTCAGCGGCAGCCTTGGCAGCGGCTTCCGCCGCGGCCTTGGTCTTTTCAGCCTGGGCCTTCTTGATGGCCTTATACTTCTCCTTCTCCTCAGCGGTGGCCACGGGGGAGATGGCGTCACGGGGGCAGACCTTGGTGCAGAGCTTGCAGCCCACGCACTTGTCATAGTCGATGACGGCCACGCCGTTCACCACATGGATGGCGTCCTTCTTGCACTCCTTCTGGCACAGGCCGCAGCCGATGCAGGAGTTGGAGCAGACGCTCATGGCCGCCTTGCCCTTCTCCTGGTTGGCGCACAGCACGTGGACCTTCTTGGAGGCGGGGACGGAGGTGATCAGGTGACGGGGGCAGGCCTTGGCGCAGGCCATGCAGGCGGTGCACTTCTCAGGGTCCACCACAGCGGCGCCGTTGGGGCCAATGCTCATGGCGCCGAACTGGCAGGCAGCCACGCAGGAGCCGAAGCCCAGGCAGCCGAACTCGCACTCCAGGGGGCCGGCGGCCACCTTGGTGGCGGAGATGCAGTCCTTCACGCCCACATACTCAAAGCGCTTCTTGGCGTTGGTGCCGCCGTTGCAGCGGACGAACGCCACCTGACGCTCGCCGGTGGGAGCGGCCATGCCCATGATCTCGGCGATGGCGGCGGCATTTTCAGGGCCGGCGGGGGCGCAGGCGCTGACGGGAGCGTCGCCGGCCAGGATGGCGGCAGCGCAGCCGGCGCAGCCGGGATAGCCGCAGCCGCCGCAGTTGGCGCCGGCCAGATGGCCCAGAATGGCCTCCTCGCGGGGGTCTTTTTTCACCTCGAAAATTTTGGAGGCGACAGCCAGGACCAGGCCGAACAAAGCGCCCAGCACGCCCAGCAGGATAACAGCATATGCAATATTCATCTCAAACGCCTCCTTACCAGATCTTCAGGCCGGAGAAGCCCATGAACGCCAGGGCCATCAGACCAGCGGTGATCAGGGCGATGGGGAAGCCCTCAAACGCCTTGGGATACTCCGCGAACACCAGGCGCTCGCGGATGCTGGCGAACAGCACGATGGCCAGCAGGAAGCCCAGGCCGCCGGTGATGCCGTAGACCACGGACTCAATGAAGTTGTAGTTGTTCTGGATGTTCAGCAGAGCCACGCCCAGCACAGCGCAGTTGGTGGTGATCAGGGGCAGGTACACGCCCAGAGCGGTGTACAGGGTGGGCATGGCCTTCTGGAGGAACATTTCGATGAACTGCACCAGAGAGGCGATGACCAGGATGAAGGCCACGGTCTGCATATACTCCAGACCCAGCTTCACCAGCAGCACGTTCACCAGCCAGGTAATGGCAGAGGCCAGACCCATGACGAAGGTAACGGCCACACCCATACCGACGGCGGTGTCGACTTTCTTGGAAACGCCCAGGAAGGGGCAGATGCCCAGGAATTGGGAGAAGATAAAGTTGTTTGCCAGAACGGCGCCCAGCGTGATCGCCAGGAGGTTAGTGATCTGTTCCATACGTTCCTATCCTCCTTATTTCTTAGACTTGGACAGCGCCCACTGCATGGCGGCGATCAGGCAGCCAAGCACCAGGAAGCCGCCCACAGGCAGGGTCAGCATACCGGCGGGGAACTGAGAGGGAATGATCTGGATGCCCATGTGGGTGCCCGCCGCGTTGACAGGACCCAACAGGCCGCCGCCGAAGGTGCCGGCGCCCAGCAGCTCGCGGATGATGCACATGGCCAGCAGGACCAGGGTATAGCCGATGCCCTGGAACACGCCGTCAAAGAAGGAGGCCGCGACGCCGTTCTTGTAGGAGAAGGCCTCGGCACGGCCCAGGATGATGCAGTTCACCACGATCAGGGGGATGAACACGCCCAGAGACTCAGCCAGCGCGGGGACGAACGCCTGCAGGAACAGGTCCACCATGGTAACAAAGCCGGCAATGACCACGATGAACATGGCAATGCGGATCTTGTCGGGCACGATCTTGCGGATGGCGGAAATAATAACGTTGGACAGAGTCAAGATCACCGTAACGGCAACGCCCATGCCCAGGCCGTTAAAGAACGATGTAGTGATGGCCATGGTGGAGCACATGCCCAGCACCTGGACCAGAACGGGGTTCTGATACAGGAGGCCATCCATAAATTGCTTCTTCAAATTCATAAGTGTTCGCTCCTCCCTTCTCAGCCCATGACGCCGGCCACGGCCAGCGCGGCGTTCACACCGGTGGTGACGCCCCGGCTGGACACGGTGGCGCCGGAGATGGCATCCACATTCTTGCCCACGGACAGCGTGCCGTCAGCGGCGCTCTTGCCGATGAACTGGTCCAGAACGCCGTTTTCATTGCTCATGACCTTGGAGCCGATGCCGGCGGTCTCAGAGTTATTGACGATAGACACGCCGGTGACGGCGCCCTCGGCGTCCACGCCCACCATCATCTCAATGTTGCCCTGAGAGCCGGAGGCCACGACCTTCAGCGCATAGGCGCCGTTGGACTCATAGGCCTCCGTCACCGTAGCGCCGGCCCCGGAGGCGGCGGCGGTCATCGCCTCAGTCAGTTCCAGGGCGACCGGGTCACCCTCCATCTCGGGCATGACCTTCTGAATGGCATCTGCGGTCTTTTTCTCATTGGCCGCTGTGATGTTGGGCAGAGTCACTTGATTGACCAGGCCCAGCAGGCCGGCCACGATCACGCAGGTCACAAACAAAGTCACGGTCAGCTTGATGATATACTTGGGGTCCATATCGACCTTTTCTTTCGTCTTGACTTCGTTGCTCATTTCGCAGCCGCCTCCTTCTTGTCGGATTTTACAACGCCAAAGCGAGTGGGCTTCGTGTACTTGTCGATCAGGGCTACGCACAGGTTCATGACCATGATGGAGTAGCAGACGCCCTCGTTATAGGAGCCAAAGTAACGGATGAGCACGGTGAACAGGCCGCAGCCGATGCCGAAGACCAGCTGGCCCTTCTTAGTGACGGGAGAGGTGGCGTAGTCGGTGGCCATGAAGAAAGCGCCCAGGAACAGGCCGCCACCGAACACGCTGTACAGCATCCAGTCCACGCCGCTGCCGGCCTTGGGGAACAGGAGGGTCAGCACAGCCACGGTGGCGATGTAGGCCACGGGGGTCTGCCAGTTGATGACCTTGCGCCAGATCAGGTACGCGCCGCCGATGAGCAGCAGCAGGGCGGAAACCTCACCCAAGGAGCCGCCGGTCTTGCCCAGGAACATATCCACCACGGAATAGGTCTCCTTCAGGGTGGCGAAGCTGGTCTCCAGATCGGCGCCGGAGCCCTTCATCATGCCCAGCGGGGTGGCGCGGGTGACCACGTCGGCCACGGAGCCCATGAGGGGCGCCTTGCCCGCGGCGGGGTCGATCCAGTGAGTCATGCTGCCGGCATAGCTGCCCAGCAGGAAGGCGCGGCCAGCCAAAGCGGGGTTGACAAAGTTCTTGCCGATGCCGCCGAACAGCTGCTTGACCACAACGATGGAAAACAGGTCGCCGATGAGGATCATCCAATAGGGGGTGGTCACAGGGCACACAAACGCCAGCAGCATGCCGGTGACCACGGCGCTGAGGTCGCCCACGGACTGGGGCTTCTTCATTGCCTTGCGGTACAGCCACTCAAAGAACACGCAGCCCAGCACGGACACGGCGGTCAGCGTCAGGGCCTTCACGCCGAAGCACACCACGGCCCAGATGAGGGCGGGCACCATGGCGATGATCACATCCAGCATGATGGAACGGGTCGTTTCGGCAGCGCGGATATGAGGATTGGAAGTGGCAATGAGCTTCAAATTCTTGTAATCCGTCATTTGTTCACAGCCTCCTTCTTCTCTTCCGCGGCCTTTTTGGCCTCTGCGGCGGCCTTGTCGGCAGCCATCTTGTTCTTCACCAGCTGCTTGCCGGTCTTGAACATCTGGGTCAGGTGCATGCGGGCGGGGCAGGCATACGCGCAGGCGCCGCACTCCATGCAGTCCATGATATGGGCGTCATTCAGCTCATCCACCATGCCCTTGGCGGCATACTGGTACATGAACAGGGGCTCCAAATGCACGGGGCAGGCGGAAACGCACTTGCCGCAGCGGATGCACTGGGGATGCTCCACGGTCTGCTCCTCGTTCTCGCAGAACGCCAAGATGGCGCCGGTGCCCTTGGCCACGGGGATGTCGGCGGTATACTGGGCCATGCCCATCATGGGGCCGCCGGCAATGAGCTTGTAAGTGCCGTCCTTCACGCCGCCGCAGGCATCCAGCAGAGCGGAGACAGGGGTGCCGATGGGGCACTCGATGTTCTTGGGCTCCACAATGCCGCTGCCGGACACGGTGACGACCTTATGCACCACGGGCATGCCCTGGGTGATGGCCCGGTAGATGCACATGGTGGTGTTGATGTTGAACACGGCGCAGCCGATGTTGGAGGGCAGGCCTCCGGGAGGCACCTGCTTGCCGGTGATGGCCTGGCAGAGCTGCTTCTCACCGCCCTGGGGGTAACGGCAGCGCAGAGGCTCCACCACCACGGGGGCGTTCTTTTCGGCGATGACCTTGTTCATGGCATCGATGCCGTTTTGCTTGTTGTCCTCAACACCGATGATGACCTTGTCCACGCCGAACATCTTCGCCAGATACGTGGCGCCGCCGATAATCTCCTCGGGGCGCTCCAGCATGGCGCGGTGGTCGCCGGTGATATAGGGCTCGCATTCGGCGCCGTTGATGATGACGGTGTCCACCTTGCCGATACCGCCGGAGATCTTCACATGGGTGGGGAACGTCGCGCCGCCCATGCCCACGATGCCGGCGTTCTTGACGATCTCCACCATCTCATCGACGGTGAGGGCGTCGGGGTCCGCGGGTGCCTGTACTTCTTCGCTGAGCTCGTCCTGGAAATCGTTTTCGATGACCACGGACATCATGTTGCCGCCCATGGAATAGGGGCGGGGCTCAACAGCCTTGACCTTGCCGGAAACACTGGCGTGGATGGGCGCGCCCAAGCCACGGAACTCGCCGATCTTCTGGCCCACCTTGACCTGATCGCCCGCCTTCACAAGGGGTGTGCAGGGTGCGCCAAAGTGCATCGACATGGGAATGACCACCTCTGCCGGGGGAGCCAGCTGCTCGATGGCCTTTTCATTGGTCGCGGCCTTCATGTCATGGGGATGAACGCCGCCAAAGAAAGCTTGTGCCATTGTCTTCACCTCATTTTTACTCCTGATAGCGTCCAGGGCACATACCGGCTCCGTCCCGCCGGCACGCGGGCCGGGGCGCAATTCTGCCCTGGCGATACTACCACATACTGCGTTTGATTCTACACCCAAACTCGAATTTTGTCCAGACTGTGAACGACAGTTTTTGCGGAAATAAGCCGTTTTTTTGCGGAGTAATTTGTAATTTTCCACATTTTTCTTCCCTGCGCCTTCCGTCTCCGGGGCCGCTCCCTTGTCAGGTACAAAAAAGCATGGTATAATATAAAATTAGATATTCATTCCGGTCCGGACTGTCCGCAGGACGGGCCTGCTGATTTTGGAGGCATTTACCATGATGGTGCAGCAGATCGACCGAAAACAACTGAAGCGGGATTCCAGGGCGCTCCTGCGCACAGCCCAAGTCTCTCCCATGGCCATGACGGCCCTGTATCTGAGCCTCGTTCTGGTGCTGGACGCGGCGGACGTGGTGTCCGGCGGCAGCGCGGCCTTGGGGATCGGGAGCCTTTTGAGCACCTTTGTCTCCGTGCTGACCTGGCTGGTGGGCATCGTGCTCTCCGCGGGCTTCACGATATACTGCATGGCCATCCGCCGGGGAGAGCGGGCGGAGTTTTTGACGCTGTTTGACGGCTTTTCCCTCGTGGGCAAGGTCATCGGCCTGAACATCGTTATCATGGTGTTCACCGCCCTGTGGTCCATGCTGTTCGTCATTCCCGGCATCGTAGCCGCCTACCGCTACCGCTTCGCCATTTACAACCTTTTGGAGGACCCGAATCTCGGCATCATGGAGGCCCTGGACATGAGCAAGCGCCAGACTACGGGCTACAAGGCGCAGCTTTTCATGCTGGACCTGAGCTACTTCGGCTGGGCGTTCCTGGCCACCCTTCCCGCTGCCCTGCTGGAGTGGTGCGTGTACTCTGCCTCCGCTTCCTCTCTCGCCACCTCCCTGCTGGCCCTGTCGGACCTCACCTGGATCTTTATCATTGACCTCTGGAGCCTGGCGCTGTCCCTGTTTTACCTGCCTGCCTACCAGTGCACGGAGCTGGGCTATTTCGAAATCGCCAAATCCACCTCCGGCGTGGGCTTCGGTGCGGAGCCGCCCCGGCAGGACGGCTGGAACGGCCGCAGCCACCCCGACGACCTGGGTGGTTGGTAAGCCCCTAACAGCGTACAAGTCCCCGGCGGGTTTTAGAACCCGCCGGGGACTTTTCCCGTTTTTTTACAGCTGAGGGAACTGCCGGCGGACATAGCCGTTCGCCTTCAAGACCATGGTCAGCAGGCAGGACACCACCAGTCCAAACGCCGCCTGCACCAGGTTGCTGGGAATGCCGGCGGCACCGGCGGCCAGGCTGCCGGAGAGCAGGCCGTCATACAGGCAGTAGCCCACCACCATGATGGCCTCCGCCGCCCCGCCGCATACCACCAGCGCCCAGTTCTTTTTACCCAGAGCCCGGTACAGCAGCGCCGCCGTCAGCGCCATGAGGGCCTTGATGACCAAGGTGCCGGGGACATAGACGGCATAGCCGGACAGCAGATCCGCCAGGGCGGGTCCGATGCCGCCGGCAATGGCACCGTAGACCGGACCCAGCAGATAGGCACCCAGCAGCACCACCGAGTCGCCCAGATTCATATAGCCGCCGGTGGGAGAGGGCACCATCAATACTCGGGTGGCCACGTAGCCCAGCGCCGCAAACAGTGCCGCCATCACCAGCAGCTTCGTCCGGTCATATGAGGCCATGGCATGGCCTTCCATCGTCTTTTCCATGTGTGTTTGCTCCTTTCGGGTGTGTTTCGATGTTGCCATCATATGCCATATGTGATATGATTGAAATATCCAAAATTATATTTTTTTATAAGGTCAGAAGGAGGGCGGCATATGCTGACTTATTCCATGGAGGACCGGGGCGGCCTGTCCTTATATGAATATCTGTACCGCTGCATCCGGGGAGACATTCTCAGCGGCGCCTTGGCGGCCGGGGAGCGGCTGCCCTCCAAGCGGCGGCTGGCAGAGCATCTGCATCTGTCCGTCATCACCGTGGAGGGCGCCTATCAGCAGCTGGAAGCGGAGGGGTATGTGTATACGCAGCCAAAAAGGGGCTTTTTCGTGGCCCCGGTGGAACGTCTGACTGCGGCGTCTCCGGTGCCGGAACCCTTGCCGCCCCGATTGGAAGAGCGTGTCTGGCGGCTGGATTTGAAAAGCAATCAGGTGGATGTGACCCGCTTTCCTGTCTCCACCTGGGCCCGGCTCACCCGGCAGGTCCTCAGCGAGGGCGGCGAAGCCCTGCTGTGCTCCGTGCCCCACCAGGGCCTGGAAGCCCTGCGGCAAGCCATCGCCGATGACCTGCGGGACTACAAGGGCATGTCCGTGTCCCCGGAGCAGATCGTGGTGGGCGCCGGCGCTGAGTATTTATATCTTCTGCTGGCGCAGTTGCTGGGTCCGGAGGCGGTGTTTGCCGTGGAGGACCCGGGCTACGCCAAGATCCGCCAGGTGTACGGCAAATGCGGCGCCGTGTGCCGGCCTGTACCTCTGGACCGGCGGGGCATGGACATTGCAGCCCTGACCGCTTCCGGCGCCAGCGTGGCCCACCTCTCGCCCTCCCACCACTATCCCACCGGGCTGGTGACCCCCATCGGCCGGCGGCAGGAGTTGCTGCGCTGGGCCCGGCAGCGGGACGGCTTCATCATTGAGGATGACTACGACAGCGAGTTCCGTTTTTCCGGCCGCCCCATCCCCACCCTGCAAAGCATTGACCGGGAGGGCCGGGTCATTTACATGAACACCTTCTCCCAGACCATCTCCCCCTCCATGCGCGTGGGCTTCATGGTGCTGCCTCCCCGGCTGTTGGAGCGCTATCGCCGGGAGCTGGACTTTTACGCCTGCACCGTTCCCGCCCTGGAGCAGCACGTGCTGGCCCGATTCCTGGAGCAGGGCTACTATGAGCAGCACCTGTCCCGGATGCGCAAGGAATACCGTCTCCGCCGGGACCGGGTGCTGGAGGCCTTCCGGTCCAGCTCCTTTGCCAAGCGCGTCACCATTTCCGAGCAGGGCGCCGGGCTCCACTTTCTGCTGCGGCTGAAAACGCCTCTGTCCGATGGGGACCTGCGCCGGCGTGCGGAGGAGCGCGGCGTCCGCCTGGGCTTTTTGTCGGAGTACGCCGCCGTGCCGGACCCAGCCCACGCCCACACGCTGGTGGTGAATTACGCCGGATTGGACGCGGAAAAGCTGCCAGAGGCCATGGACCTTTTGTCGGAGATCTTTACATAAAAAGGAAACACAGTCTCAGCAGCGTATCCAAGGGGAACGCTCTTATGTTCAAAGCATCCGCTTGCCTTTTCCGGCGTGCGGGCAAAATTCCGTAGATCTGCCCATCCGCGCTCCATGGTTTACCGAACTGACCGGGCTTGTCGGGAAATACCTCCTAGTTTCTTTTCGCCATCCGCCCCACCGCATGATTGACAACGGCGGAACATTCTGTTATACTTCACGCAAGCTGGTAAACGGATTTTGCCAGCTGTACAAAACAACTGAATAGCAATTGTGTCTTCAGGGCAG
>JAETPK010000147.1 GCA_021771265.1 Oscillospiraceae bacterium | reverse complement strand
CATGGTGACGGACGCCCTGGAGGACGGCGTGCTGATGCCGGAGCTGACGGACGTACCGACCACTGCGAACTACCAGTGCTATTTGCTTTTGCGGAAATAAAGGAAGGACCTGACCCTGTGGGTCAGGTCCTTCCTTTATTTCCAGGGAAGAGAGGCTCGGATGTTGAGACAAATCAGTCCCCCAGGGCCTGCTTGAGGTCGGCGATGATATCGTCCGGGTCCTCCAGGCCGACGGACATACGGATCATGCCGTCGGTGATGCCGGCAGCCTCCCGGGTCTCCTTGGGGATCATGGTATGGGTCATGGCGGCAGCCTGCTCCACCAGGGTCTCCGTGTCACCCAGAGAAACTGCCAGGGTGCAGAGCTTCAGACTGTTAATGAACTTTTTGCCTGCTTCCAGGCCCCCGGCCACATCAAAGCTGATCATGCCGCTACCGCCCCGCATCTGCCGCTTGGCAATCTCATACTGGGGATTGGACTCGAGCATGGGATAGCGGACGGTCTCGATCTTGGGGTTATTCTCCAGCCAGCGGGCGATCTTCAGGGCATTGGCATTGTACTGCCGCATTCTGACGCCCAGGGTCTTCAGGCCGCGGCTGGCCAGGAAGGCGGTGAAGGGTGCAATGACGGAGCCAAAGTGCATCAGGGTCCCCAGACGGCACTGGCGGAGGAACTCCGTGTCGTTGGAGATCACTGCGCCGCCCAGCAGGTCGCCGTGGCCGCCGATGTACTTGGTCAGGCTGTGGATGACCACATCCGCGCCGAAGTCCAGGGGGTTCGTGTTGTAGGGGGAGGCGAAGGTGTTGTCCACAAAGACCTTCAGCCCGTGCTTTTTCGCAATGTCCACCACGCCCTGAATGTCCACCAAGACCATGGTGGGGTTGGCGGGTGTTTCAATGTAGATGAGCTTGGTGTTGGGCTTGATGAGCGGCTCAATCTGGCTCAGGTCCGCGGCGTTAAAGGTGTCGTAGGAGATGCCGAACCGGGGCAGCCAGTCGGTGGTGATGTCTTCGGTGCCGGAATACTTGGCCTTTGTGAAGATAGCGTGGTCGCCGCTTTTCAAAAGGGCGAACAGGGCACCGGACACGGCACCCATGCCGGAGGCATAGGCCACGGCGCCTTTGCCGTGTTCCAGGGCGGCCAGCTTCTGCTCCAGATAATCCTGAGAGGGGTTGGTGATGCGGCTGTAGGCGAAGTTCTCCGCGTAGTCGGCGCAGGCCTCCACAGCGTCATCCGTGGAATCGAAGTAGAAGGTGGACGTCTGGTAAATGGGGGGGATTAGAGCACCGTACATATCCCGCGGCTCACCGCCGTCATCAAAGCTTGGCCAGGGCCTGGTCAAAGTCGTTCAGCAGATCCGCTGTGTCCTCCAGACCGGAGGAAAGCCGGATCTGACCCATGGTGATGCCGATGGCGGCCAGCTCCTCCTGGTTCAGGTCCCGGTGAGAGGCCCTGGGCGGATAGGTCAACGTGGTGCCGACGCCTGCCAGCGTAGGCACGAAGCGCACGATCTGCAGGTTCTGGATCAGCTTGTTGATCTCCGCCATGCCACCCTTGAAATTAACACACAGCATACCGCCGTAGCCGTTGCCCTCGAACTGTCTATCCGCCAGGGCCTTGCTGGGAGAGGACTCCAGGCCGGGGTAATACACCTTTTCCACCTTGGGGTGGGACTCGAAGAATTGGGCCAGGGCCAGCGCGTTTTCAGACATTTTCTTCACGCGCAGGGGCAGCGTCCGCAGGCTGCGGGCCAGCAGCCAAGACTCCGTGGCACCCAGGTTGGGACCGTACAGGCCCAGGTAAAAGCTGATCTTCTTGATGAGCTCCTGAGAGCCCAGCACCGCGCCGCCCACCAGGTCGTCATGGCCGCCCAGGTACTTGGTGGCGCTGTAAAGGACCAGATCCGCGCCGAACTTCATAGGCTTTGCGATGATGGAGGTGGCAAAGGTGTTGTCAATGAACAGCTTGGCGCCGTGAGCATGGGCCACGTCCGCCAGGTGCTGGATATCGGGCACGGACATCAGGGGATTGGCGATGGTCTCACCGTAGACCAGCGTCGTGTTGGGCCGCATGTAGTCCGCCACATCCTGGGTGTTGAAGTCGATGAACGTGGTCTCCACGCCCCAGCGCTTCAGCTCGTACTTCAGGAAATAAAACGCCTCGCCGTAAATGATGGGGGAGGCCACGATGTGGTCGCCGGGCTTCACCACAGCCAGAATGGAGGTGGTGATGGCCGCCATGCCGGAGGCGAACACCAAGCCCTTTTCAGCGCCGTCACCCTCCGCCAGGATGCTGGATACCGCGTCAGCGTTGGGGTTGCCCAGACGGAAATAGGCGTAGCCCGGGGCGCCCTCGTCGCAGATCTTATCGATAGGCTCAATGGAGTCAAAAATATAAGCGGAGGACAGGTAGATGGGGAACGTTTCCGGCACAGTCAGGGCCTTGTTCAGCTCGTAGCAGAGCTCACCGTTTCCGGTGTGGATATATTTGGTCGTATCACTTTTCTGAATCGACATGAAAAATCC
>JAETPK010000047.1 GCA_021771265.1 Oscillospiraceae bacterium | reverse complement strand
ATATCCCGGTCCGCACCGCTGATCCAGGGAGCGAGGACCTCCTCTCGGGGCAGGACGGCGGACACCGCGCCCAGAGCAATGTGAAGATTTTTCTCCACATCGCACCTCTGGACCGGGGCTTCCAGGACCGCTCCGGACTCCATGGCCTGCTGGAGCGTCTGAAGGGAAAAAACCGGCTGGGGACGCAGTCCCTCCGGCGGAAAAAGATTGTTTTCCGGCATGTTATGTCTCATCCTATCTGCCGCACTGCGGCGTTTTGATACTATGATATGCAAGCGGAAAGACGGGTTTGACAGGAGGAAGCATATGGACCTGCATCTGCATGACAAAGTGGAACTGAAGAAGGCGCATCCCTGCGGCAGCACCCGGTGGGAGATCCTGCGGGTGGGCATGGACATCAAGCTCCGGTGCCTGGGCTGCGGCCATGAGCTGATGCTGCCCCGCAGTAAGGCGGAGAAGAGCATCCGCAAGATCGTAACAGAGGAGGAGAAGCAATGAACAAAAAGACCCGCGCCCTGGCTCTGGTGCTGGTGGTGGTCATGGTCGTGGCCATGGTGGCTTCCATGATCGTCCCTTATATCGCCTGAACTGTAAAGGAAAACAGCTTGGCGGACAAGCGGTCCGTCAGGCTGCTTTTTTTATGCCCGGCCCACCCCTTTTGCGACGGCTTTTCCGTCGGGGGCGTCCTATAATACTGCGTATGGACAGTCTGGCCGGAGGAGGGAACAGTGATGACGGTGGTATATCTGGACAGTGTGTTTTTGCTGAACGCCTTCATGGACTATCTGCTGCTGCTGGGGACGGCGTGCCTTGCGGGTATCCCGCCTCGCCGCCGGCGCTATGCATTTTCCGCCGTGGGGGGCGGACTGTACGCAGCGGCGGTGTTTTTGCCGGGGCTGGAGTTTCTTTCCGCCTCTCCCGTGAAACTGGCGGCAGGGGTTTTGCTGGCGGCGACTGCTTTCGGCGGGGAGGAGCGGTTGCTGCGGCTGACGCTGCTGCTGTTTGCCGTGTCCTGCGCCCTGGCGGGCTGTGTCCTGGGGCTGGGGCTGGTGACTGGAGGCGTCCCGTCAGTCAACGGCATTTTTTATACGGATGTGGACGTTGGAACGCTGTTGGTGGCCGCCACGGCGGCGTATGTGGTGCTGACGGTCATTTTTCGTGCCGCCGCTCGTCATGGTGTGCAGGGAGAGCTGCTGCGGGTCGAGGTATGCCTGCGGGGGAAGAGCGTATGCCTGACGGCGCTGCGGGACACGGGCACCAGCCTTTCAGACCCGGTGAGCGGACAGTCGGTACTGGTGGTGTCCCGAGGTACGCTGGACCCGCTGCTGCCGCCGACGGTGCGGTGCCTTTTGACGGAGCGGGGGCTGTGTCTGCCGGCGGACCTGCTGGAACCCCTGCGCCAGGCGGCGCCGGACCTGCGATTTTACCTGCTGCCTTACCGGGCGGTGGGGGTTCAGGGAGGGCTGCTGCTGGCTGTACGGTCGGAGTGGACGGCGGTGGCCGGCAGGCGGTATCAGGGCCTGCCGGTGGCTCTGTCGCCCACGGAACTGGGAACGGGATATCGCGCCCTGTGGGGCGGACAGGTGAAAAGGAGAGGTCGATATGAGCGGGATATGGCAACGGGTGCGGCTGCTGCTGACGCAGCTGGGACTTTGGGAGCAGGGAGATGTCCATTACATCGGGGGCAGCGACACGCTGCCGCCGCCGCTGACGAAAGAGCGGGAGGCGGAACTGCTGGCGCGACTGGGGGAGGAACCGGCCCGGCAGGAGCTCATTGAACATAATCTCCGTCTGGTGGTGTACATTGCCCGCCGGTTTGAAAACACCGGCGTCGGCATCGAGGACCTGATCTCCATCGGTACCATTGGCCTCATCAAGGCGGTGGGAACTTATCGGACGGACAAAAACATCAAGCTGGCCACCTACGCTTCCCGGTGCATTGAAAACGAGATCCTCATGTTCCTGCGGAAAAACGCCAACCGGAAGGGAGAGGTGTCCTTCGACGAACCCCTGAACACAGACTGGGACGGCAACGAGCTGCTCCTTTCCGATGTGCTGGGCACGGAAGAGGACACGGTCATGCGGCCCATTGAGGAGGACGTGGACCGGAGCCTTTTGGCGGCGGCCATCAACGTGCTCTCTCCCCGGGAAAAGCAGATCATCTCCCTGCGCTTCGGCCTGGGCGGCGGCAGGGAGCAGACCCAGAAGGAGGTGGCGGACCGGCTGGGCATTTCCCAATCCTACATCTCCCGGTTGGAAAAGCGCATCATTTCCCGGCTGAAAAAGGAAATTTTGCGGCTTTCATAAGGCTGGGATATCTGTTTCAAGCTTTATCGCGGCACTTCCTTGTGGTCGGCGCAGACAGATGATATGATTGCTTTATTAACCGTGATCGAAAGGCGGCCGGGAAATACCAGATACATCTGAACGCCTGGAGGACTGCCGCAAATATACGAAAAAGCAATCTGCGGTTGCCAAAATGTAAACCGCAAGCGGTTTACATTTCATGAGCGTTCGCTTACTTTAGAGGTATGAAGATGAAGCTGGAAGAAAAGTTGGTTTCTCTGTGAAAAGCCAAAGGCTTGTCCCAATTAAAGCTGGCAGAGATGATGAATGTATCCCGGCAGGCCATCTCACGATGGGAGGTCGGGGCGGCGGTCCCGTCGATCGAGAATTTGCGATTTCTCAGTCGACTATACGGGGTTTCGATCGACTACTTAGTAAATGAAGAAAGCAAGGACCCTGTTCCATTTGAAGAAGCGTTCGAGGAAAATAGAAGGAGCGGGGGCAGGATAGAACAAAACGCGGAAAACGATGGAGCTCCGGTAAGCGATTGCAGGAAGATCAGGATATGGTTATTGATCGGAATGATCATTGCGGTGGGACTGATAGCGTTTGGAGTGTTCACACATTCCATGGCGATCTCCTTGTTCGTATCTGTCACAGCAGGCATCATCACGATGATCTATTTGTTGGTGCGTTGGATCCTCCACATGGTTATGTGTGTAAAAACAAACAAGGGCGGTGATAAAGAGAAGTAGAGCTAGTGAAAAAATGATGTAAAAAAATGAGAGATATATAGATAGTATGTAAGGAGCGAAAATGAACGCAATCTATTCTGTTGCGCTTATGCCGCTGGCAGCGATCCATATTGTGGTGATAGCTCTTGTTGTTAAAGCGATACTGAACAGAAAAAAATAACCAGTCATGTGGGAGCGAATGACGAAGGATTATAAGCTTGACAATCGAAAACGGGTATACTATACTAAAGCGGTATATTGGAAACTGCGAGGATGGGAAGCAGTACCCGGTCGGTGAAAGCCAAGAGAGGGCGCGGTTGGTGGAAGCGCCTGTGAAGCGGCCGGAGAAGTCGTCCCGGAGCATTGGGCTGAACGAGGAGTAAGCCGCAACGGTGGGTCCCTCCGTTACCGGGGAAGGGCGTGCAAGCGCCCATAAGCGCGTGTTTCGACACGAATCCAGGTGGTACCACGGACAATTTGTTCGCCCTGAGCCGAAAGGCTCAGGGCGTTTTTTGTTAGGAGGGCGTCTTGTTATTCAAAGTTGAGGAGACCTGCACTTGGGAAGACTGGGATGCCTGGACCAATGCCTATATGCTTCACGGAAAATTGTTGGGGCCAGCCGCAAAAGCCCTTGTGGGCTTCGGGCGGCTCTGGGGCGTATTTATGGCGATTTTCGGAGGCCTTTTGCTGTTGGGTGGCCTGATAGGCGGTGCCTTCAATCTAATCACAGTACTGGGTGCCGCAATTCTGTTGATTGGCGTCCGGGCGTTTCGAAAGTATCGGGATGTTAGAGAGACCTTTTCTGACCTCCGGAGAGGAAGGGACTCAGAGAAGTCCATTTCGGACAAGCCCATGTGGTTTACCTTTGAAGAGGATCGTTTCTTCGCTTGGGAGCCATCTGGTGCCAGCAGCTATCGCTACCATGCTCTGACCGCCATCTGGGAGGACGAGGAGCGCTGCTATCTATTTTTGCGGGGGAAGATGCAGTACATCCTGCAGAAGGACGCTTTTATCCAGGGCGCACCGGAAGATTTCCGAATCTTTATTGCTGAAAAGACCGGAAAGCCGGTACAATATATCAAATGAGAACTATTTCGTTCAAAAGATAGGAGAGAAAACCAATGAAAAAAGAACTGCCAAAGGTGTATGAGCCCCAGCAGGTGGAAGGCCGCATCTACGAGATGTGGGAGAATGCCGGCTGCTTCAGGGGCGACCCCGACCCGGAGAAAAAGCCCTTTTCCATCGTCATGCCGCCTCCCAACGTCACGGGCCAGCTCCACATGGGCCATGCCCTGGACTCCACCCTCCAGGATATCCTGACCCGCTTCAAGCGGATGCAGGGCTATTCCGCCCTCTGGGTCCCCGGCGTGGACCACGCCGGCATCGCCACCCAGATCAAGGTGGAGGAGGAGCTGCGGGTCAAGGAGGGCAAGACCCGCTATGACCTGGGCCGGGAGAAGTTCCTCCAGCGGGTCTGGCAGTGGAAGGAGAAATACGGCGGCCGCATCGTGGAGCAGCAGAAGAAGCTGGGCGTCTCCTGCGACTGGAGCCGCTCCCGGTTCACCATGGACGAGGGCTGCTCCAAGGCCGTCCGGGAGACCTTCTGCGAGCTGTACGACAAGGGCCTCATTTACAAGGGCAGCCGCATCATCAACTGGTGCCCCCACTGTGCCACCGCCCTCTCTGACGCGGAGGTGGAGTATGTGGACAAGCCCGGCCACCTGTGGCACATCCGCTATCCCCTGGCGGACGGCTCCGGCGACCTTGTGGTGGCCACCACCCGGCCTGAGACCATGATGGGCGACACCGGCGTGGCCGTGAACCCCGAGGACGAGCGCTTCAAGCACCTGGTGGGCAAGAAGTGCATCCTACCCATCATGAACCGGGAGATCCCCATCGTGGCGGATGATTACGTGGAGCTGGGCTTTGGTACCGGCGCCGTGAAAATGACGCCCGCCCACGACCCCAATGACTTCGAGGTGGGCCTGCGCCACAATCTGGAGGTCATCCGCTGCATCGGCGATGACGGCAAGATCAACGAAAACGGCGGCCCCTACAATGGAATGGACCGCTATGAGTGCCGCAAGCAGATCGTCAAGGACCTGGAGGCGCAGGGCTACCTGGTGAAGACCGAGCCCTATAACCACAACGTGGGCACCTGCTACCGCTGCCACAACGACGTGGAGCCTTTGATCTCCGCCCAGTGGTTCGTGAAGATGGAGCCCCTGGCCCAGGAGGCCCTGCGGGTGGTGAAGGACGGCGAGGTGAAATTCGTTCCCGAGCGCTTCTCCAAGACCTACACCAACTGGATGGAAAACGTCCATGACTGGTGCATCTCCCGCCAGCTGTGGTGGGGCCACCAGATCCCCGCCTGGTACTGCGACGAGTGCGGCCACATCAACGTCTCCCGGGAGGACCCCACCCAGTGCGAAAAGTGCGGCTGCACCCATCTGACCCGGGACCCCGACGTGCTGGATACCTGGTTCTCCTCCGCCCTGTGGCCCTTCTCCACCCTGGGCTGGCCGGAGAAGACCGAGGACCTGGCCTATTACTATCCCACCTCCGTCATGGTCACCGGCTATGACATCATCTTCTTCTGGGTGGCCCGGATGATCTTCTCCGGCTGCGAGCAGATGAAGCAGATCCCCTTCCACACCGTCCTCATTCACGGACTGGTCCGGGACGATAAAGGCCGCAAGATGTCCAAGTCCCTGGGCAACGGCATCGATCCCTTGGAGATGGCGGAAAAGTACGGCGCCGATGCCCTGCGCTTCAACCTCATCACCGGCAACAGCCCCGGCAACGATACCCGGTTCTACACGGAAAAGTGCGAGGCCATGCGGAACTTCGCCAACAAGATCTGGAACGCCAGCCGCTTCGTCATGATGAATCTGACCATCGACCAGTGCGAACTGCCGGCGGCGGACAAGCTGACCCCGGAGGACAAGTGGGTCCTCTCCAAGCTGAACACTCTGGTGAAGGAAGTCACGGAGAATCTGGACAGCTACGAGATCGGGGTGGCCTCCGCCAAGGTCTATGACTTCATCTGGGACACCTACTGCGACTGGTATATCGAGCTGACGAAGACCCGCCTGAACGGCGAGGACGAGGGGGCCAAGCTGGTGGCCCAGAACGTGCTGTGCTACGTCCTGACAGAGCTTTTGAAGCTGCTGCATCCCTTTATGCCCTTCATCACGGAGGAGATCTTCCAGGCCCTGCCCCACACCGGCGATTTCATCATGACCTCCCGGTGGCCGGAGTATCAGGAGGCCCTGCGCTTTCCGGTGGAAGAGGCCGCCATGGAGGCCGTCATGGACACCATCAAGGCCATCCGCGCCCGCCGGGCGGAGATGAACGTGCCGCCCTCCAAGAAGGCGGAGGTCATTTTGGTGACGGAGGAGCCCGCCATTTACCAGCAGGGCATCCACTTCATCCAGCGCCTGGCCTACGCCGAGAAGGTGACGGTCACCGGCAAGGCGCCGGAGGAGCTGGCGGGCCTGGTGAACATCGTCACCCACAAGGCCAACGCCTATATCCCTTTGAGCGAGCTGGTCGACCTCCAAGCGGAGCTGGAGCGCATCGCCCGGGAGAAGGAGAAGGCCGAAAACGGCCTGCGCATCACGGAAAAGAAGCTCTCCAACGAGAAGTTCGTGGCCAACGCCCCTGAGGCAGTGGTGAACGCCGAGCGGGAGAAGGCCGCCAAATACCGGGAGCTCATCGCCAAGCTGGAGGAATCCGCCAAGGCCATGCAGGCGTGACCGGGACCACTACAAACAAAGCCCTCGTCTGGGCGGCATGTCATTCAGATAAGAAAATTGAGGTTTCTCTTTCGAGAAACCTCAATTTTTTGCTGAGAATTTGAAAAAAGCTTGACATAAGCGCCAAAATATGCGGCCGCTTTTACTGATAAAAGTCAGCAAAAGCGGCCTTTGCAATCAGAAGCGTGTTCCACATCTGGTTATGAGGAGGCGGACCTATGTCAGACTGTTCTCATGATACTCGCTGTCAAGGACGCTGGTAAGGGTGGCAAAAGAAATTTTATAAAGCGCCGCCGGGTGGAAAGAATCCGACAAAAAAGACGGCCTTGGACACTTATAATAAAGGAGAAAATACAGCGTAAAAACCAAAGAATCAGCAAAAGGGGAATGACTATGGAGATCAACGCAAAAAGCGCGGACCGGAATCTGCTGCTGGAACTCAGCGGGGAGCTGGACCACCACGGCGCGCGGAACAGCCTTCGTGAAGTGGAAATGGCCATTGACGCGGCGCTGCCGAAAACACTGGTGCTGGACATGGCGGGGGTGACATTCATGGACAGCTCCGGCATCGCATTGATCCTGCGTGCCCAGCAGCGGATGCAGCTGCTGGATGGCAGTATCCTGGTGTGCAACGTCCCCCCGCAGGCCCGGCGGGTGCTGGATGCCGCCGGCATTGGCCGGCTGGTGACCATACGCTAAAAAAGGAGGTTTACATAATGAAAACAAAAGCCACCAACGAGGTCCTGCTGGAGTTTCCCAGCCGCAGCAGCAACGAAGGGTTTGCCCGGGCGGCTGTATCCTGCTTTGCCGCCCAGATGGACCCGACCCTCAACGAGCTGGAGGATATCAAGACAGCGGTCAGCGAGGCGGTGACCAACGCCATCGTCCACGCCTATCCAGACGCGATCGGCAAAGTAACGGTACGGGTCCGCATCTGCCCAGGCAATGTGCTGGAGCTGACGGTGAAGGACCATGGCCGGGGGATTGCGGACGTGGAGAAGGCCCGGGAGCCTCTGTTCACCACCGGCGGGGAAGAGCGCAGCGGCATGGGCTTCACCATTATGGAGAGCTTCATGGATAAGCTGACGGTTCGTTCTGTACCGGGCCGGGGCACCACGGTCCTGATGCGGAAAAAGCTGGCGCCCCGGATGAAATCGGGAAAATGAGTGCGCAGCTGGAGCTTTTGCGGGCGGCCCAGGCAGGGGATCGCGAGGCCTGCGAGCGGGCAGTGACAGAAAACAGCGGCCTGATCTGGAGCATTGTCCGCCGCTATTACGGCCGGGGCGTGGAGTCGGACGATCTGTACCAGCTGGGGTGCCTGGGCTTTTTGAAAGCGGTCCAGGGCTTTGATTTCTCCTATGGCACCTGCTTTTCCACCTACGCCGTCCCCAAGATCGCCGGGGAGATCCGCAGGTTTTTGCGGGATGACGGAATGCTGAAGGTTGGACGGGGTCTGCGAGAGCAAGCACAATTGCTTTATACTTCCAGGGAACGGCTGCGGCAGCGTCTGGGCCGGGAGCCGGTCCTTTCGGAGCTGGCGGAGGACACCGGACTGACGCCGGAGGAGATTGCCCAGGCGGACCTGGCCGCGGACGCACCGGAATCCTTACAGCAGGAAACGGCGGACGGCCTGACGCTGGAGGGGATGCTGGGGACGGAAGCGCCGGAGGAGGCCATGGTGGAGCGCATCGCCCTGCGGGAAGCCATCGACCAGCTGCCGGAAAAGGAACGGATGACCATTTTGCTGCGGTACTTCAAATCTCTGACCCAGGAGCAGACGGCCCGGGTCCTGGGCGTGTCCCAGGTGCAGATATCCCGGCTGGAACGCCGGGGGCTCCAACACCTGCGGGAGAGCTTTGCGCCCTGAAATAAGCTTCATCCTGAAATTCCGTCATGGTGTTCCAATAGCGCTTCGGCATATTGGTCCGGCGGCATTTGGGATTGTAGCGCTCCTGAATGACGATGGTATCGTAAAACCGCTTCCAAAGCAGGCGGTAATGGGCCTCAGCTTCGTCCGGCGGCGCCATCTGAAAGTGCTCCAGCGGCTGGATGACTGCCTTGCCGTTGGCGTAAAATAGGGCCTCCCGGTGGGTGCGGTCATAAAGGAAAAATTTCTCCCCCTGGTAACGGGCGCAAAAGTGGCTTCGCAGCAGAGGGAGGACCCGGTTTTTCGGCTCAATCTCCCCGCCCAGCACACCGCCCAGGTCGGAAAAGCGGACGAAGCCCTTCAAAAGATGGGCCTCGCCATTGAGATGCCGCACAGCCCGAAGCACGGGATACAGGGTCTCGTCGGAAAAGTTCCGCAAAAATCCGGGCCCCTCCCGCAGCAGCTTCACCACCAGACGGTACAGGTACAGTTCCTTGTCCGGCAGGCAGGTGAGAAAGCCCTTTCGCAGCAGTTCGGCTGTATAGGGAGAACACTTTACAATCTTTCGGTATACACGGCTGGCGTGGTCCCGGTCTGTGGGAATACTCCGGGAGGCAAATAAGGTCGGCACAAGGTCCTCATCGCGGTAGATGGCGGTGAGGACCTCTTTATTCGCGTAGCTATCGAAGATGCAGCAGAGAAAGCCCTCAAAGCTGCCGTCATAATAGTAGACCATTTCTGTCATGATAAGACCTCATACAGGCGCAGGGATGTCGAACAAGGAAAGTTGGACCGGCTCTGCACCTGGCAAAAGGGGGCGTTCCGCGGCGGTCAGATTTCGCAGCAGGCTGTCCGGCGTGAACAAGAGTCCCTCCGCCTGGCGGCCGGAGGCGGTGAGAAAATATTGGGCCCGCTTCATCACAACGCCCATTTTCCGCAGGTCCTCCACCCGCAGGCGGCCGGCCCGGCGGGCGGTGAGGATGCGCTTGGCGGAGGTAACGCCGATACCGGGGACCCGCAGCAGTGCTTCATAGTCAGCGGTGTTTACTTCCACCGGGAAAAAGTCTAGATGGGCCAGGGCCCAGCTGCACTTGGGGTCCACCAGAGGATTGAAATCCGGATGTTGCTCGTCCAGCAGCTCCTCCGCGCGGAAACCATAAAACCGCAGCAGCCAGTCCGCCTGATACAGCCGGTGCTCCCGCAGCAAAGGCGGCTTCACATCCTTGGAGGGCAGCAGCGCGTGCTCCACCACCGGCACATAAGCGGAGTAGAACACACGTTTGAGGCGGTATCGGTCATAAAGGCCCTGGGTCAGCCGCAGGATGTGGAAGTCGCTGTCCGCCGTGGCGCCCACGATGAGCTGGGTGCTCTGTCCGGCGGGGGCAAACTTGGGTGCGTGGCGGTATTTGACCAGCTCCTCCTTGCTTTGCCTGCCCCGTGTCTGGATCTGCCGCATGGGCGCCAGAATGGCCTGCTTTGTCTTATCCGGGGCCAGGGCCCGCAGGCCCGCCTCCGAGGGGAGCTCGATATTGACGCTCATGCGGTCCGCCAGAAACCCCAGCTGCTCCACCAGCTCCGGCGCTGTGCCGGGGATGGCCTTGGCGTGGATATAGCCGTTGAAGCGGTATTCCTCCCGCAGGATGCGCAGCGCCTTGATCATCAGCTCCGTGGTGTGATCCGGGCTGCGGAGCACACCGGAGGAGAGGAACAGTCCCTCAATGTAATTCCGCCGGTAAAAGCTGATGGTCAGGTCCGCCAGCTCCTGGGGGGTGAAGGCGGCCCGTCTTGTGTCGTTGCTGCGGCGGTTGACGCAGTATTTGCAGTCGAACACGCAGCAATTGGTCATAAGGACCTTCAGCAGTGTGACGCACCGCCCATCGGCGGAAAAGGAGTGGCAGCACCCGGCCACGGAGGAAGAGGTGTTGCCGATATATCCCTTTTTGGAAGCGCGGTTCCCGCCGCTGGAGGTACAGGCGGCGTCATATTTGGCAGCGTCTGTCAGGATCGTCAGCTTTTCCAGAACGTCCATGGAAGAGAAAGATCACCGGGCCACGGCCCGGCGGTGGGAGTGCCGGGCAGGACGCTCAATGTAGTTGATGACGCGGAACAGCTGCTCCGTCAGGAAGGTGACACCTACCAGCATAAAAAAGAAACCCCAACCAGTCATTGTTCAGTTCCTCCTTTTCGAACTTTTGTTCTATACACACTATAACTCGAACAATCGTTCGTGTCAAGAAAAAATCGAACAAATATTCGAAAAAAATCACCCGCCCATCGGGCGGGTGATTTTTCATGGCCGGGGCAGGGAAAATTGAAAGAACTGGCAGAACTGGGTCAGATCGACCGGATAGGAGGACTCCCATCCGGTAAGGGGCCGATAGGGATACGTGATCGGCAAATGGCTTCGGTAGAAATTTACGATGCAATCGTAATAATAATCCGCTGCCGGGGTCTTCGCCTCCCAGAGCTTTTGGGTACAGATGAACAGGCAGGTCCTGTTTTTGGCCCCGGCGGGGAAGCTGTACCACGCCCGGATAAACGTGCTTTCCGAGGGGCCGGTAAAGTAATTGTCCACGGTCTCCGTGGCCTCCTGAACGGGAACGATTGTTCGATAAGCTGTTCCATCTTTTTCATAGGATAAATAGCAGGCGCCATCCCAGCGAACGGTGCTGGAATTGGCGAACTCCGCCAGATTCTGCCAGAACAGGGGCACACCGTCCGCGTACTCCGCCAGAACATAGAACCGGGCGGTGCCGCCGCCCAGATACACCATGGCGCCGGAAAGGCGGGGAGACTTGTTATTTCCGGAAGAGGTCTCCTCGTTCTCCAGATACTGGCAGGCCGATGCGCCGGCCAGCTGCCGCAGCTCTTCCTCTGGCAGCTGGGCCAGAAATTCCTCCGGCATCTCCAGCTCCCTGAGATGCTGCCGGGAGGCTTCCTCTGCGGTTGTGAACGTTTGCTCGGTAGGCTCCGCTTTCAGCCAGATATGGTTGGACAGAAGTCCGCAGAGCAGGACCAGCGCCAGCAGGGAAGTGTAATACACCATCTGAAACTGTTGGCCGCTGAGCCGTACCGGTGAGGCCCGGACGCCGCAGCCCCACTTCTCCAGCTCCGCCGTGACGCCGTGCAGACTTTTGGCGATGCGGTAAAACGCAAACACCATCAGGAAGAACACCACCCAACCCGGCTCCGGCCAGAACAGCGCCAGGGCGATGAGGGCGGCGTACCAGACCGCCGCCCACAGCAGGGGATCACGGTCCGTGGCGTGGTCCGCCGCCGCGGCCGACAGACGGAGAGCCTGCCGCAGGATCAGCAGCATGGCCAGGATGATACCCGTCTGCAAAGCGGTGCGGAGCCCGATGAGAACGTCGCTGTAAGGAGTGGCATTTAGCACAAAACTAGTGAACAGTAGTATTGCTTTACAGATACTGAAAAACCAGCAAAGTTTAAAAAAGCGATTATTGCCGCGCAGCGTGCGGAACCCAAGATACAGCTGCACGGTGCCGATGGCGGGGAGGAGGTATTGCAGATAGAGAAAGTTCAGGGTGAAGCAGGTGAGGCACAGCCCCAGCAGGATGCGGTCCATGGCCTCCCGCCAGGGCGTCACGGCCCGGACGGTGCCGGCGGCGGGAGGGAGGTCTGTGACGGTCTCCATCAGCTCCCGGTCAAATTCGTTCCAGTCGTTCACGGATCGTCACCTCCCAGCTCCTGCCGCAGCCGCTGGCGCAGCCGGTAAAGGCGGCCCTCCGCGGCCCGTTCCGTCATGCCCATCTCCGCGGCGATCTGAGAGAGGGGCTGCAAGTAATAGTAGCGGCGGTAAAACAGCTGCCGGTCCCGGTCCCTGAGACCGTTCAAAGCCGCCTTCAGCCGCTCCGCCCGCTCCTGCCGCAGCAGCATCTGCTCCGGTGTGTCCGGCGAGACCGGCTCTCCCGCGGCTTCGGCGGTGTGGGCTTCCCGGCGGCGGTGGGCTTTCAGATGGTTCAGCGCCGTGTTCCGGGCCACGGCGGTAAGCCAGGTGGAAAGGGAGCCCCTGGCAGGGTCAAAGCGGTCCAGCTTTTGCCACAGGGCCAGACACACCTCGGACAGGCAGTCCTCTCCGTCGCCGCATTCCGCCAGGATGCCGCCGATGACATAGCGCAGCAGCGGGCGATAGCGGGCCAGGAGGGCTTCCATCCCGGCGGTACGGTCCCGCCGCAGCAGGTCCAGCAGTTCCGCGTCCGTCACAAAATGCCCTCCTTTCTCGTTCCTTTTACTATATCATACAACGACCAGGGAAAGAACCCACGAAAAAAAGCCGCCCCTTGGGGCGGCTTTTTCAAGACAGAGATTACTTGCAGGCGGCCAGGTCCTTCAAAAGCTGATCCACGGCCTCCACAGGGGTGGCCCAGCTGGTGCAGAAGCGGACACAGGTATGCTGGTCGTCCACCACGTGGTCCAGCTCGTAGGCATAGCCCTTGTCCTGCAGCTGCTGCAAAACCGTGTTGGGCAGGACGGGGAACTGCTGGTTGGTGGGGGAGGCCACGGGGAACTCATAGCCCAGAGCGGCCATGCCGTCCCGCAGGCGGTAAGCCATCTCGTTGGCGTGGCGGGCGATGTCGAAATACAGGCCGTTTTCCAAAAGAGCTTTGAATTGGATGCCCAGCAGGCGGCCCTTGGCCAGGATGGCGCCCCGCTGCTTCATGTGCCAGCGGAAGTGGTCGTTGGGGGTGTTCACCACCAGAGCCTCGCCCATGAGGGCGCCGTTTTTGGTGCCGCCGATGTAGAACAGGTCCGTCAAGGCCGCCAGATCCGGCAGGGTCAGGTCATTTTCCGGAGCGGTGAAGGCGGAGCCCAGACGGGCGCCGTCCAGGAACAGCAGCAGCCCATGCTTGTCGCAGCATTCCCGCAGGGCGGTCAGCTCCGCTTTGGAGTAAATGGTGCCGATCTCCGTGCTGTCGGACACATAGACCATTTTGGGGGCCACCATGTGCTCGCTGCCGTTGTGCTCGGACAGGACGAACTCGATGAGCGCGGGGGTCAGCTTACCGTCAGGGCTGCGGACAGCGCAGACCTTGTGGCCGGTGGCCTCGATGGCGCCGGTCTCATGGGTGTTCACATGGCCGGTGTGGGCGGCGATGACCGCCTCGTAGGAGGCCAGAAACGCGGTGATGGCCACCAGGTTGGTCTGGGTGCCGCCCACCAGGAAGTGGACATCAGCCTTGGGGGCATCGCACAGCCTGCGGATAAGGTTGACGGCCTCCTGACAGTAGTGGTCCAGACCGTAGCCGCAGGTCTGCTCCAGGTTGGTGTCCATCAGAGCCTGCATGACCTGAGGATGAGCGCCCTCACTGTAATCGTTGCGAAAGCTATACATGGGAAAAACCTACTTTCCTTAAAAATTTAAAAAATTCCTATTGAAATCATACCGCCTTTCCTGTATAAATGCAAGCAGAGAACGGCAAAACTGCTAAAATAGAAAAAAACGCAAATACTGTTCCGGAGGGTGAGAACTTTTCAGCCCGCCGTACCGTCTTATATCATACAAAACAGAAGAATGAGAGGGAAATGATATGAAAAAAAGCATGACCATCCTGCTGGTCCTGGTCCTGGGGACACTGACCGCCTGCGGCAAGCAAGCGGGGGCCGCGGCGGTGGACGTGGACCTGCCGGCTTTTTACATGGAGCTGGAGGAAAAGTACCAGTGGGGCGAGGACTATATGGTGGACGTTGAGGGTGAGCTGCTGGAAAATTACTATCCCGGCATCAGTGATATCCCGGCGGTGCAGTTTGTGGCAAAGGCGCCCATGATGAGCGCTGTGGTCAACGAGCTGGTATTCATGCAGTGTGAAACGGAAGAAGACGCCGAGGCTGCCGCCGCCATTTTGCAGACCCGGGTGGACACCCAGGCCGAGGGCGGCGCCTGGTATCCTGAGTCCATGGAGGCCTGGGGCAAGGGGCAGGTCATCCAGCACGGCACCTATGTGGCCATGATCGCCTCCGCCTCCTACCAGCAGGAGATGGCGGACGACTTCAACGCCCTGTTCGCCTGAGCGATCGGCTGCCCCACAAGTGGCCGCAGCGGCAGGCTGCGGCCATTTTTTGACTTTGACAGGGAGGAAGCGTTTTGGTTTTCAGCAGTCTGACCTTTTTGTTTGCCTATCTGCCCGTGACACTGCTGCTGTATTTTCTGGTGCCGCTGAAGTGGCGGAACCTGGTGCTGCTGGTGGTGAGCCTGTTTTTCTACGGCTGGGGCGAGCCGGTGTATATCACCATCATGTTCGTGTCCATCTTCATCGACTATACCCACGGCCTGCTGGTGGAGAAATACCGGGACAACGACCGGAAAGCCCGGTGGTTCGTGGGGCAGAGCGTGGTGTTCAACCTGCTGCTCCTGGGCTTTTTCAAATACTGGGACTTCCTGGCGGATAACCTGCTTTTGCTGACCGGCGTTCAGCTGCCCGCCAGCATTACCCTGGCGGGGATCACCATCCCGCTGCGGAACATCCCGCTGCCCATCGGCATCTCCTTTTTCACCTTCCAGACCATGAGCTACACCATTGATGTTTACCGCCGGGACGCCCCAGCCCAGAGGAGCATCATCCGCTTCGGCGCTTTCGTCACCATGTTCCCCCAGCTCATCGCGGGCCCCATCGTCAAGTACAAGACGGTGGCGGCGGCCCTGGACCACCGGGTGAACACGGCGGAGGACTTCGCCCTGGGCGCCCGCCGCTTCTGCGTGGGTCTGGCCAAGAAAGTGCTGCTGGCCAACGCCATCGGCGCCCTGTGGGACGCCCAACTGGCGGCGGCGGAGGCCGGTGCGCTGACGGCAGCGGGAGGCTGGATGGGCCTTGCCGCCTATGGCTTTCAGATCTACTTCGACTTCTCCGGCTATTCCGACATGGCCATCGGCCTGGGCCGCATCTTCGGCTTCCGCTTCCTGGAAAACTTTGACTATCCCTATCTCTCCGCCTCCGTCACGGAGTTCTGGCGGCGGTGGCACATGTCGCTGACCTCCTGGTTCCGGGAGTATTTGTACATCCCACTGGGAGGCAACCGGGGCGGCACGGCAAAGACCCTGCGGAACATCCTCATTGTCTGGTTCTGCACCGGCTTCTGGCACGGCGCCAGCTGGAACTTCATCCTCTGGGGATTGTACTTCGCCGGGTGGCTGATTCTGGAAAAGTACGTGCTCAAAAGCGCGCTTGCAAGGACGCCCGGCTGGGTGAAGCACCTGTACACACTGCTGGTGGTGTTCGTTGGCTGGGGCATTTTCGCCATGGAGGACCTGGGCGTCTGCGGCGGCTACCTGGCTGCCTGCTTCGGCGGGGCGCCGCTTTGGTCCGCTGCCGACGGCTATACGCTGAAAAGCTACGCCGTCACCTTCCTGGTGCTGATCGTGGCTTCCACCCACCTGGGCAAGCAGTGCTGGCAGCGGCTGCCGGACAGGGCGCAAAACGTCCTGGCGCCAGCCTTGATGCTCTTGGCGCTGGCAATTTCCACCGCCTACCTGGTGGACGGCAGTTATAATCCCTTCCTGTATTTCCGGTTTTGAGAGGAGGCGGACCATGACAAACGCATACAGCCGCTTTCTTTCGGCGTTGTTCTGCCTGTTTTTGGGGGGACTTCTGGTGTGGCATGTCCTTCTGCCGGACCGGGCAAGGTCCGATGTGGAGAACCGCACCCTGGCCCAAAGGCCGGAATTTTCCTGGTCCGCCCTGGTGGACGGCAGCTATACGGAGGCGGTGGAGGCGTACTTCGCCGACCAGTTCCCCCTACGGGACCAGTGGACGGGGCTGAAGGCCCGGGCGGAGCAGGCCATTGGAAAAACGGAGTTCAATGGCGTGTACCTCTGCGGGGATACCCTCATTTCCAAGGTGGAAGCGCCAGACGCCGCCCTGGTGGAGAAAAATCTCTCCTACGTCCAGCGGCTCCGGGAAAAGACGGATGCCAACGTGTACCTGGGCCTTATTCCATCGGCGGCGGAGATCTGGCGGGAGATGCTGCCCGTCGGCGCGCCCAGCTGGGACCAGACGGCGCTGTTGGCTGCGGCGGCGGAGCTGGGGCTGCCTCAGGCGGACCTGCAAAGTGCCCTTGCCGCCCACGCCGGTGAGCCTATCTTCTACCGCACGGACCACCACTGGACTTCCCTGGGCGCCTTTTACGGGGCCAACACCCTGCTGGAGACCCTGGGAAAGGAACCGCTGTCCAGGGAGGATTTCACCCTGGAAATTGCCAGCGAGGACTTCAACGGCACGCTGTATTCCCAGTCCGGCGTACACTGGCTGACGCCGGATACCCTGGAGTTCTGGGTGGAAGACACGGGCCTTTCCCTTACCTCCTGGCGGACAGGCGCTCCGGAGGCGGGCAGCCTCTATGAGCGCTCATATTTGAAGGAAAAAGACAAATATTCCGCCTTCCTGGGGGGCAACCAGCCCCTCTGCGTCATCAAAAACGAGGCCGTCACCGACGGCAGCAAGCTCCTTTTGGTGCGGGACAGCTATTCCGACTCCCTGGCGCCCTTCCTCAGCCAGCGCTTTTCCGAGGTCCACCTGCTGGACCTGCGGTATTACCGCCTGCCGGCGGCTCAGTACGCCGTGGAAAACGGCATTGCGGACATCGTGGTGCTGTACAGCATCCCCAACTTCATCACGGACAAAAACCTGGTGTTCCTGGCCCAGTGAACCAACAAAAAAGACGCCGCTCCGGCCGGAGCGGCGTCTTTTTCTCAGTCGGTGGTGGTCTCGTAGGGCCAGTCCACGATGCCGCCGATGTCGCTGACATCGGCAAAGCCCAGCTTGCGCAGCTTGGCAGCGGCGTCGGCGCTGCGGCGTCCGGTCTGGCAGTAGACCAAGATCTCCGCGTCCTTGCCGAAGGGGAAGGGCATGTCCGCCGCGAGCATCTCCACCGGCAGGCATACGGCGCCGGGGATGTGGCCCGCGTCAAACTCCCCCTGGGTGCGGACATCCAGCAAAACGAGCGCCGGATTTTCGTCCATCCGCGCCTTGGCTTCCTCCGCCGTCAGATCGGCGGAGCGCTTGGGCCGGGCCGGGGCGGTGTTGGGCTTCATGCGGGCGGTGCAGAATTTGATGGCCGCCATGCCGAAGCAAATGACAGCCGCCAGCAAAAATAACTGCTGCATGAGAAAAAACCTCCTGTTTCGGGTCTTACCGACAGTATACCCGAAACAGGAGGAAAAGGGAAGCGGCTTTCGGGCACGATCTCTCCCAAAAAACAGAT
>JAETPK010000046.1 GCA_021771265.1 Oscillospiraceae bacterium | reverse complement strand
TCAAAGCAGAAGTTGACATTTCCCGGCAGGCGGCGGACGCTGTCGCCGTTGAGGATGGAGTAAGGGATAGCGGACAGGCCCGCCATGAGCTTGTCCCGCATGGGCGTCACGTAAGCGGCGTTCTTCTCCAGATTGGCGCAGGCCTCCGCAAAGGCAGCCGCGGCACCGCAGATGCCGGGGACATTTTCCGTGCCGGCCCGCTTGCCCCGCTCCTGGGCGCCGCCGTAAATGACGTTCTCCAGGGCGATGCCCCGCCGGGCATACAGCACGCCCACGCCCTTGGGGCCGTGGAACTTATGGGCGGACAGGGACAGCATATCGATGTGCAGAGCCTCCACGTCAATGGCCAGATGGCCCGCCGCCTGGACGGCGTCCGTGTGGAACAGGACGCCCGCCTCCCGGCATACATCGCCGATCTCTTCGATGGGCTGGACGGTGCCGATCTCATTGTTGGCAAACATAACGCTCACCAGGCAGGTGTCCGGCCGGATGGCATCTCTCACCTGCTGGGCCGTCACCACACCGTCCGGGGGAATGTCCAGCAGCGTCACCTCGTACCCCTCCTTCTCCAGGGCCTGGAGGGTGTGGAGGATGGCGTGGTGCTCAAACTTTGTGGAGATGATATGCTTTTTGCCCTTCCGGGCGCCCATGGCCGCGCCGGAGCGCAAAGCCTGGTTATCCGCCTCGCTGCCGCCGGAGGTGAATGTGATCTCCCGGGGCTGGGCATGCAGGCCGCGGGCAAAGACCTCCCGGGCCGCCGCCAGCTTTTCCGCCGCCAGCTGGCCGGTGGTGTACAGGCTGGAGGGGTTGCCGTAAAACTCCTGAAAGCAAGGCAGCATGGCCGCCACGGCCGCGTCACTGACCGCGGTGGTGGCGGCGTTGTCGGCATAAACGTTCATAAGGGGCCTCCTATTTCCTACTTTTTTACTATGATATAGTCATAACACATCATTTCATAGTTGTCAAGTAGGAATTAAAAGAAAAAGAGAAGCCGGCGGCGCCGGCTTCTCTTTCACGTGACCTGTTACGATGCGGGGCAGCTCCAGATACTCCTCCAGGCACAGGCCGCTTTCATAAATGTCCGCGGCCAACGCGCGGCCCACATAGCGGTAATGCCAGGGCTCATATCCGATGCCGGTGATGTCGCCCTTGTCTGTTGGATAGCGCAGAATGAAGCCGTATTCCCAGCTGTGGGCCATCAGCCATTGCTGCTCCGGTGTCTCCGCCTGCTTTTCGTCCAGGATCTGATAACGCTCGGACACCAGGTCCAGGGCCAGTCCTGTCTGATGCTCACTGGTGCCGGGCACCGCCACCCAGCGGGCGGCCTCCCGTTCCGCCTCCTCCCGGCTAAGGCCGGCGGCACGAAGGCGGGCGATCTTGTTTTGATGCAGGCGGGTCTGCGTAGCCGCGTCCCGATAGGCGGAACAGATCTTCGGCTTCAGTCCCGCCGCCCGGCAGTCCTTCAGCATGGCGGTGAGGTCCGCGCAAATGCGCTTATCCGCCTTCATGCCGTTTTCCAGCGGGGCAAGCTCCACGGTGAAACCTTCCGGCAGCGGGTCGTCCCCGTTCACTAATAGCATCTGCCACTCCTCCGCCTGGGCAGGCAGGGTGGCAGTCTCCATGGCAAGCTGCATCTCCTCCAAGGGCTCAGCCGCCCGGGCTGGCACGCCCTGCACCAAAAGCGCTGCCGCCAGCGGCAGCCACAGTTTTGAAAAATATCTGCTCAATTTGTTCATTGGTCCTCTCCGGCCGGCGAAACGGCCCGTCCTCTTTTTTGGAACACTCTCATCATAGCGCCCCTTTTTTGCAAAAACAAGGACAATTTGTAAATGAAGTGAAAAGCCCGTGAAAAAAGGACCGCCGTAAAACGGCGGTCCTTTTCAATGGCGGGAGAATCACTTGTACATCTCGGGCTTTTCCATGGTCTCCACCTTCAGGAAGGAGGAGGTGCCGCGGGAAGCGTTCAGCGCGTCGCCAGCAACGCAGGCAACATAGCCGTCCCAAGCGGAGGGGCCGGTCAGCTTACCGGCGTGGACGGACTCCACCCACTTGCAGAACTCAATGTCATACGCCTCGATAAAGCGCTCCTTCCAATCGGTCATGATGGGCATGGATTCGGCGGGATTCAGGCTGTCCCAGCCCTGGGGACGGGAGCGGCGGACCACGGCGTAGGGATCAGGCAGCTTCACGGTGCCGTTCTCGCAGACGACCTCGCACTGAATGTCATAGCCATAACCATCGGCCACCTGGACTTCCACGTCGATGAAGCAGCCCTTCTTGGTGCGCATCAGCATGACCTGGGGGTTGTCATAGCCCTTGTTGGAGTTGGCGGACTGGCGGACCTTCACGCACTGCACGTCCTCATACTCGTCATCCAGCAGCCAGCGGCAGATGTCCAGCTCGTGGATGGCCACGTTGGTGACACCGTTCTCGGTCTTGAAGCCCGGGCCCTGGGAAACGTTGCGGTGGCAGGCCTTGATCAGCAGGGGAGCACCCAGCTCGCCGGACTCGATGATGCGCTTCATCTCGGCGTAGCCGCGGTCATAGTGGCGCATGAAGCCAACCTGCACCAGACGCTTGCCGATCTCCTGCTCGCGGGCGATGATCTCCTCGCAGTCCTTGGCGTTCTGGCTCAGGGGCTTCTCGCAGAAGCACCACTTCTCCTCAGCCAGGGTCTTCATGACATAGTCATGATGGGTGGGGTCGATGGAGGTGATGACGACGGCCTCCACCTCGGGGTCCTTGATCATGCCGTCGCAGTCATTGCCGAAAGAACGGATGCCATACTTGGCGGCGGTATCGTCAGCGGCGGCAGCCACATAGTCGGACACGGCCACGACGGTGGCGCCGGGGACGGTCTCGATGATGCGGCGGCAGTGATCCTTGCCGATGGCGCCGCAGCCGATGATACCGATTTTCAGAACCTTATCCATGTTTGATTACCTTCCTTACTTTTGAATTAGAAATTAGGAATGAGGAATTAGGAATTGTCCAGTTGATACATTTCATATATGAGGATGATCTTCTGAGGATGATCTTCCTGCACGCGGGACAGCGGGAGGGGATGCCGCCAGCGGCGGCGCGGCGGTTTCGTATCTAGGAGGGATGAAATTCCCCTAGAGGATCAATACTTCCGCGCGTCCTTCACATGCTCCAGATGAGAGGCATAGGCGTCCAGGTTCTCCTGGCGCTCGGACACCTCGGTGTCGCCCACGCGCCACCAGGAGCCGTAGCCATCGGTCATGGTCTTGGGCAGGACCTTGATGTCGAACAGGACGGGCTGGTTCTTGACCTTCTTGGCATCCTCAAAGGCGGCCACCAGCTCCTCCATGGTGCGGATGGAGTAGGACTTGCAGCCATAGCCCTCCGCCACCTTGGCGTAGTCGATATTCAGGAAGTCGCCGAACAGGCCGTCCTTGTTACGATAGCGCAGCTCAGTGCACAGGGTCTTGTTGCCGTGGCCCACCTGCAGGTTGTTGATGCAGCCGAAAGAGGCGTTGTCAAACAGGCAGATGTTGATCTTCTTGTGTTCCATCACAGCGGTCACCAGCTCGCCGTGGAGCATGTTGAAGCTGCCGTCACCGCAGAAGGCATAGACCTCCCGCTTGTCACCGATGGCCAGCTTCACGCCCAGGGCGCCGGCGATCTCGTAGCCCATGGTGGAGTAGCCGTACTCCATGTTGTAGGTATCCTGGGCACGGGGACGCCACATGCGCTGCATGTCGCCGGGCAGAGAGCCGGCGGCGCCGATGGCCACGTCATCATCCGCCATCATGGCGTTGATGGCGCCCAGAACGGTGGTCTGGCACAGGCCGGCATTCAGGTCCTTGGCAAAGCGCTTGGCGGAGTCGGCGTTGGCATCGTTGATGATGGGCTTCCAGGACTTCTTGTCCTCGAAGACGATGTTGTCCAGGTGCTCCAACTCCTTGAGCCACTTCTCCTTGGCGGCGGAGACCTCCGTGGTATAGGGAGCCTTGTAGCCGTCCAGCTTGGAGAGCAGGCGGGGCAGGGTGTCCTTGGCATCGGCCACCACGGGGATGGCCTCCATCTTCAGGGCCTGGAACTCGGAAACGTTGATGTTGACGAATTTGCAGCTATCCTTGAACAGCCACTTGGAGGCGGTGGTGAAATCGGTGTAGCGGGTGCCGACGCCGATGACCAGGTCCGCCTTCTTGGCGATGTCGTTGGCGGCGGAGCAGCCGGTGACACCGACGCCGCCCAGGTTCAGGGGATGGGTCCACTCAATGGCGCTCTTGCCCGCCTGGGTCTCGGCGAAGGGAATGCCGGTGGCCTCGGCAAAGGCGCGGAACTCAGCGTGAGCCTCGGAATAGCGGACACCGCCGCCGCAGATCAGCATGGGACGCTTGGCCTTCTTGATGGCCTCAGCAGCGTCATTCAGAGCGGCCTCGGTGGCGGGGCGGCGCTCCAGGCGCCACACGCGCTTTTTGAAGAAGCTCTCGGGATAGTCATAGGCCTCGCCCTCCACATCCTGGGGCATGGCGATGCAGACGGCGCCGGTGTTGGCGGGGTCGGTCAGCACCCGGAAGGCGGAGATCATGGCGCTCATCAGCTGCTCGGGACGAACGATGCGGTCCCAGTAGCGGCAGACGGCCTTGAAGGCGTCGTTGGTGGAAATGGACAGGTTGTGGGTCTGCTCCACCTGCTGCAGCACGGGATCGGGCTGCCGGCAGGCATACACATCACCGGGCAGCACCAGCAGGGGGATGTTGTTGGCGGTAGCGGTGCCGCAGGCGGTGACCATATTGGCGGCGCCGGGGCCCACGGAGGAGGTGGCCACGCAGATCTGCTTGCGCTTCATCTGCTTGGCAAAAGCCACAGCCGCCTGGGCCATGCCCTGCTCGTTCTGGCCGTGCCAGACCTCCAGGTGCTTGGCCTCCTGGGTCAGCGCCTGGCCAAAGCCCACCACGTTGCCGTGGCCGGGGATGATAAACACGCCGCGGACAAAGCGGTTCTGCACGCCGTCCACCTCAATGAACTGGTTCTCCAGGAAACGGACCAGGGCCTGGGCCATGGTCAAACGAACGGTTTTCATGTTGGTCGTTACCTCCTAAATTTCATCAGCCCTGATAGATGTGCTCATTGGCGTCGGGCTTCCACAGCCACTCGTGCTCCTCATCGTCGATGCGGGTCTTCAACCAGGGATCGCCCTCCAGATGCCGAATGCCCCAGGCGTAGCACATGGCGTAGCCGGGCGCGGCGGTCTGGGAGTGGAAGCCGTGGTTGATAACGGACAGGCCGTTGTGGCCGGTCTTGTAGATCTCGCCGTTGGCGAAGCCGGCGCCGAAGCCCTGGGGATAGTCAAAGCGGTAGAAGTACACCTCGGGCTGGGGATGGTGATGAGGAGGATAGGAAGACCACTTGCCGGGATGGTTCAAAACCTCGCCCAGGACCATATTGGAGAAAGGTGCGTTGTCATGGTCGAAGAAGGTCTTGATCTCCCGCTCCATGCAGCCCAGCAGCTCGCCATGGCAGCCGGCGTGCTGGGTCTGAACGGTCTCCGGTGTGTACATGACGGCCTCGAAGGGGACCTTGTTGACGGTCTTCTGGATATACAGCTCGCTGTGGGCGTGCGCGGTCATGGTGATCTTGGTGCCGCAGCCGGCCAGCAGACAGAACGCCTCATGATGGAAGCAGTCGGGACGCTCCGCCTCACAGGTCTTGCCGTCCCACTCATACGTCACACTGCCGGAGAACAGCAGAACGGCGACCTCTTTTTCCGCTTCATCAAAGGTGAAGGTGTCGCCGGACTCCATCAGCAGGAGGCCCACGTCCATCTGGGTGCCCATATCGTCCACGGCGGTGTCGATATAGGCGTTGTATCCGTTCTTCAGCTGGTCATTCTTATTAAAATAGGTCATCGGATATCATCTCCAAACTTATAATGTAAGCATATGCAAAGAGGAAGTCACGCTCCCTCCCGGCACCTTACAGGCCGGTGTGCTCCGCGATGTACTTGCGGCCCTTCATAGCGTACTCCAGAGGATTGGCCTTGGCGGGGTCCTGCTCGGCCTCCACCAGCAGCCAGCCCTGGTAGCCGGCGTCGGCCAGGACCTTGAACACGGGGTCAAAGTCCACATCGCCGTCGCCGGGCACGGTAAACGCGCCGTTGCGGACGGACTGCAGGAAACTCCAGTTGTTCTTGCGGGCCTCTTCGACCACGCTCAGACGCATGTCCTTCAGATGGACGTGGCCCACACGGTCCACATACTTCTTCAGCATGGCCAGGGGGTCCTCGCCGGCGAAGGTGAAATGGCCGGTGTCATAGCACAGGAACACGTACCGGGGGTCAGTGCTGCTCATCATGCGGTCCGTCTCCTCGCTGGTCTGGACCACAGTGCCCATGTGATGATGGAAGCACAGCTTGAAGCCGCGGTCAGCGGCGATCTTGCCCAGGGTGTTCAGGCCGGCGCAGAAGCGGTCCCACTCCTCGTCATTCATGACATGCTTGTGGCCGCCGGTCAGAACGGGGGTGTCCATCTGCCCCTGGATGGAGTAGCTCTGCTCACTGACATTGATGTGGTTGGCGCCCACGGCCTCCAGGAAGTCCAGATTGGCGGTGAAGTCGGCGATCTCCTCCTCCATGGGGCGGGTCAGAATGAAGGAAGAATACCAGCGGCTGGCAATGCGCATGCCCCGCAGGTCCAGGGCCTTCTTCAGCTCAACGGGATCACTGGGATACTTGTTGCCGATCTCGCAGCCGGTAAAGCCCGCCAGGGCCATCTCGCTGACGATCTGCTGGAAGGTGTTTTCGGCACCCAGCTCGGGCATATCGTCGTTGCACCAGCCAATAGGCGCGATACCAAGGAATACGTGCTTCTGATCAAACATAGGAAACGTCCTCCTTAAAATATAATTGTATCAGTCTGAGGTCTCCCGGTCTTTGTGAAAGACCGGCACGCATCGTCCCGTTTTTCTGTGTCCGTTCACAGAAGTACACATAAAACGAGAGACGTAAGCGTTTTCGCTATTAAAGAAAGTACCATTCTTGTCTGGAAAATGCAATGCTTTTTCCGGGTCCTCCGCGATTTTTTCCGATTTAGCCAAAGGTCCTCCTAAATTTTTTGCAGATATGACAGTTCCAAATTTTTCATAATGAAACGATGCATCCGCGTGGTGTATCCGCCTGTGGCGGACATCTGTTTTCGTACACAGTTTTTCCCCTTTTTTCACGCAAAATTTTTACTTACTTTTAACCTGGATTTTAAAAATTTTCCGTCAGTTTTGTCTGTACGCACAAAAATGCATAAGCTATTTCTACAATACTACACATAAATTGTGCGGACTATTGACTTGGTTTTTGTTTTGGTGTTGCAATTGTTACAGATTTACCGGGGATCGCTCCACAGCTTTTTGCGGAAGAGGTTCCCGGAATTTAATCGAAAAGGAGAAAAGAAGTACATGAAGAAGTTTTTTGCACTGACCATGGCACTTGTCATGGCCCTGTCTCTGATGGCTTGCGGCAGCAAGAAGGAAGAGGCCCCCGCGGAGTCCACCAACCCTCCCGCTGAAGAGAGCAGCGGCGAGCAGGAATACAACATCTCCGTCATCCTGAAGACCACCTCCTCCGAGTATTGGGGCTATGTGGTGGCCGGCGCTGAGGCTTACATGGCCGATCATCCCAACGTCCACGTTGAGGTGAAGGGCGCTACCTCCGAGACCGCTTATGACGAGCAGCAGAACATGATCGAGACCGACATGAACAATGCCGACATCGACGGCTATGTCATCGCTCCCCTGCAGGCCGACATGGTGGCCAACATGATCAAGGGTCAGACCAAGCCCATCGTGGCCGTCGACACCAACATTGACGCCCCCGAGGTCCTGTCCTTCGTCGGCACCAGCAACGAGGACGCCGGCAAGCTGGGCGGCGAGGCTGCCGCCAACCTGGCCAAGGAGCGCGGCTGGGAAGAGATCAAGTGCATTGAGATCGCCGGCGTGCAGGGCGACTCCACCAACGAGGCCCGTATGCGCGGCTACGCTGCCGGCATTGAAGCCGCTGGCGGCACCTTCCTGCATGACGAGATCCAGTACGCCAACGCCGTGGCCGATCAGGCCGTGACCTGCATGGAGGCTATCATGCAGAACCATCCCGAGGGCATCGCCGTCATCTGCGCCAACAACGACGATATGGCCATGGCCGCCGCCCGTGCCGCTGCCGGCAACGAGGCTTATGCCAACACCGTGTTCCTGGGCTTCGACGGCATCCAGTCCGCCTGCAAGTCCATCCTGGCCGGTGAAGAGACCATGTCCGTCTGCCAGGCCGGCTATGACATGGGTTACCAGTCTGTCGATGCCGTGGTCCGCGCGCTGCAGGGCGAGACTCTGGACGAGTTCATCGAGGCGAAGGCTTCCATCGTTGATCCTGACACCGCTCAGGAGCGTCTGGAGCTGCTGCAGGGCTATCTGGCCTAATTCCCAAGCAATTTGAAACTTGGGCCCCGCCCGGATAAACTGGGGCGGGGCCCATTTCTTAAAATCGGACTGGCAGGCGTCCCGCGCACAGGGGCTCCCCGCGCTGTTCCGCGTTATGCGAGCGCAATCGCATTTCCCGTCTTTCGTACCCCTATTCCGGGAGAAATTGAGGTGATATTCAGGTGGGCGAATACGTAGTTGAGCTGAAAAATATTACGAAGCGATTTCCAGGCGTAGTTGCATTGAAAGATATGCAGCTAGCTGTTAAGCCGGGCGAGATCCATGGCCTGATCGGTGAGAACGGCGCAGGCAAATCCACTCTGATCAAGGTCCTTACCGGCGTTCATATGGCCGATGAGGGTGAAATTTACGTCAGCGGCGAAAAAATGGTATTCAAAAACCCCAATGAGTCCAAGGCCGCGGGTATCGCGTGCGTGTACCAGGAGTTGAATATTGAAAAGCTGCTGAGCGTAACGGACAACATCTTCATCAACAAGTGGTTGAAAAAGGGCACGCTGCTGGATTACGACACCATGCATGCCAAGGCCAAGGAAGTCATGGAATCCCTGGGCCAGGATGTGGACCCCCGGAAGCCGGCGGGCACCCTGGGCATGGGTATCCAGCAGATGATCGAAATTGCCAAGGCTGTCCTGATCGACGCGAAGATGATCATCATGGACGAGCCGACCTCCTCTCTGGGCGAAAAGGAAGTCGAACAGCTGATGAAGACCTGCCGGGAGCTGAAGGCCCGGGGCATCGGCATCCTGTTTGTCTCCCATAAGCTGGAGGAGCTGTTTGAGCTGTGCGACCGGGTGACCGTTATCCGCGACGGCCAGTACATCGAGACCCGGGACATCAAGGACTGGACCAATGATTCCCTGATCACCGCCATGGTGGGCCGGACTCTGGAGAACCAGTTCCCCAAGGAGTTCGGCGTGAAGGGCGACTGCATGCTGAAGGTAGAGGATCTGTCCATCGGCGGCGTCCTCCACGGTGTCAGCTTTGAAGCTTACGGCGGCCAGATCCTGGGCATGAGCGGCCTGGTGGGTGCCGGCCGTACCGAGACCGTCCGCGCCATTTTCGGCGCCGACCCCATTGACGGCGGCAAGATCTACATCAAGGGCAAGGAGACGAAGATCAAGAGTCCCAAGCAGGCCATCAAGGAGGGCATCGCCCTGCTGACGGAGGACCGGAAGGGCTCCGGCCTGGTGCTGGGTGAGAGCATCCGAACCAACCTGATCATGTCCAGCTTCAAAAAGCACAGCGACGGTCCCTTCCTCAACGAGAAGCGGATCGAGGAGACTGGCCAGGGACATATCCAGTCTCTGCGGATCAAGACGCCTTCCATCGACGAGATCGTCGGTCAGCTGTCCGGCGGCAACCAGCAGAAGGTGGTCATCGGCAAGTGGATCAACTCCGATGCCGATATTTACATCTTCGACGAACCTACCCGCGGCATCGACGTGGGCGCCAAGGTCGAGGTCTACAATGTTATGAACAGCCTGGTGAAGGCTGGAAAATGCGTCATCATGATCTCCTCTGAAATGCCGGAGATCCTGGGCATGAGCGACCGGGTGGTCGTCATGCGCGGCGGCAAGGTCATGGCCACCGTGGAGCGGGACAGCAAGCATTTCAATCAGGAAGACATCATGAAAGCGGCATGGGGAGGAACTTTAGATGACTAAGAAAAAGAGCGGCTCCGGCTTTCAGCTGGGCACTATTTTGGCGCTGGTGATCATGTGTGTGTTCCTGGCGCTCTCCAATTCCAACTTCTACAGTCCCAGCAACATCATGAGTATCTTTAAGCAGACTGCCTTCAATGCCTTCCTGGCTGTCGGTATGCTGCTGTGCCTGATCACCGCCGGTATCGACCTGTCCGTGGGCGCCAACGCTGTTTTCTGCGCCTGCCTGATGGGTGCTCTGAAGGAGAGCTTCGGTATCAACAGCGGCATCCTGCTGATGCTGATCGCCGTTGTGGCTGGCGGCCTGGTGGGCTTTATCAACGGCACTCTGCTGACCCGCCTGCACCTGCCTCATCCCTTCGTATCCACCTTGGGCATGAAGAACGTGCTGTGGGGCATGGCCCTGCTGGTCACCAGCAGCAAGATGATCAACAACTTCCCCAAGTCCGTGGAGTTCCTGGGCAACCAGACCATTGGCACCTTCGGCGGCGGCTTCCCCGTGGGCTTCATCGTGATCCTCGTGCTGTATGTGATCATGCACATCTTCCTGGGTAAGACCGCCCTGGGCCGCTCTATCTATTGTGCCGGCGGCAACATGGAGGCCTCCCGTCTGTCCGGTATCAACACCGCCAACGTACTGACCTTCTGCTACACCCTGTCCGGCATCATGGCCGCCCTGGCCGGTATCTACTCCATCGGCCGCAGCGGCATCTGCAATGGCGCCAACGCCACGCAGCCCTATGATACGGACGCTATCGCGGCCTGCATCATCGGCGGCGCCTCCTTCACCGGCGGCAAGGGCACGATGTTCGGCACCATGCTGGGCTGCCTGATCATCGCTGTCCTGCGGAATGGCTTCGCCATGTTGTCCATTGACTCCTCTGTTCAGAACATCGTCTTGGGCCTGGTCATCATCCTTGCCGTTTTGATGGACGTGATCCGTGCCCAGATGGATGCCAAGCGCCGCCGTCTGGCCGCCGGAAAGTAATTTCCCGCATATCGACCATTGACATGGGGCGGAAACGCCCCATGTCAATTTTATAAAAACCATTTTTGGGTCTTTTCTTTTTCATGGCAGTCTGGTATAATCCAACGCGAATGGACGCAAAGCCGCCCGTATCCCCAGCTTTGCGGGGTCCATCGGCAAAGCACACCACACCGGGGTCCGCCCCAATATGGAGGAATGATTTTATGAAGAAGCTTCGCATTGGCATTGTTGGTTTGGGCCGTCTTGGCAAGGTCCACGCCCAGAACATCGCTTACAAGATCCCCAACGCCGAACTGACCGCAGCCTGCTCTATCATGCCCGCTGAGCTGGAATACGCCAAGAAGGAACTGGGCGTCACAGACGTCTACACCGATTACCGGGAGATGCTGGCCAAGGCTGATATCGATGCCGTGGTCATCGTCACCACCTCCTCCGAGCACTGCTGGCAGATCGAGGCGGCTCTGGACGCCGGCAAGCACGTGTTCTCCGAAAAGCCTCTGGGCGTGGATGTGGCCCAGTGCAAGCAGGCCGAGGCCGCTGTGGAGCGTCACCCCGACCTGACCTTCATGCTGGGCTTCATGCGCCGGTATGACAAGTCCTATGCCTATGCCAAGCAGAAGATCGAGGAAGGCGCCATCGGCACGCCCTACCTGGTGAAGGCCACCGGTATCGACCCCGAGGCTTTCGTGGACGGCGCCATTCGCTTTGCCAAGACCTCCGGCGGCATTTTCCTGGACATGGCCATCCATGACATCGACCTGATGCGCTGGTTCCTGGGCTGCGAGGCCACCGAGGTCTACGCCATGGGCGCCACCTTCAAACACCCCGAGTTCAAGGAGGCCGGCGACGACGAGACCGGCGTGGCCGTGTACAAGTTTGAAAACGGCGCCATGGGCATGGTCCACGTGGGTCGTACCGCCCCCTATGGCTACCATGTGGAGACCGAGGTCGTGGGCACCGAGGGCACCATCCGCATCTCCGCCGTGCCTGAGAAGAACCAGGCCATGGTCTACAACGTCAACGGCGCCTGCACCGAATGCGTCGGCTCCTTCCCCGAGCGGTTCGCTGAGTCCTATCTCACTGAGATGGAGGAGTTTGTCAGCTGCGCGCTGGAGGGCAAGCAGCCCGGCACCACCGTGTACGACGGCACCAAGTCCACCGTGATCGGCTATGCCACCACCGAGGCCTGGAAGACCGGCAAGATCGTAAAGATCGGCTGAGCCTCCATCAACTTATCAGATACAGCCGTTAAGGAGCAGAAACACACTTTTCGCTCCTTAACGGCCGTCTTTTTTTTAGGTGATCCGCTTCCCTTTCCCCCTTCCAATTCAGGTAAAACAATGCTATCATAGGATCCAAGGAAATAAACAGATGACCAAATCGGGATTTGAAGGGAGGATATGGATGACCGCTGACGAAAGCTTATCTTCAGCTTTGAAAGAGAAGACGCAGATCATATGGAATTTATGCTCCCGATTTAAATATTGGATCATCATTTTAGCAGTCTTATTGGGAGCCGCCTTCTATTCAGAGACTTCAAAAAGGAATCCATATCCCTATATTCCTGAAGACTATTATCTTGCAAAAATCGAATATGCCGGAGCTCCAGACGAGGTAAAATTCGCTATTAATCCCCAATGGATGTACTTTGTAAATTCCTGGAACATTTCCAAAACAGATGAGAAAACCATTGAAAATTGGGTGTTTCGTCTTACTTTTGGTGATGTATTTTCTGAAGAGTCCCCTACAAAAGCTTGGAACGCAAAAAAACGCACGATCGAGGTACTCGTTGGGGAACACACAATTTTGATAGATGGGATTTACTATTCCCACCCCTGCAATCCAAACAATCAACCGTTGATCGACGCCTTAGTTGCACGTTGGGATCAAGCGCCTTCGGTTGGTTAAGAATAAAAAGCTGCGTTGCGCCGAACTGTAGGGCCTGAGATGGGACACCCTTGCGCCACCGAAATACCGGGCGCTGTGCGTGGAGGAGCTATAAATTCCTCTACGCACAGCGCCCGGCTGTTTTTTTATGCTGCCGCCCTAACACAAGCTTGGCGGCCTTATATCGCTAAGTAACCCAAGGTCTCCGAATTGGGCCTCACGCCCAAGCACTTATTCTACCTCCAGATGCACAGACTCATGATACACCGGCTGGACCAGGCCGGGGATGTCCACAGAATCGGTGAAATGTAGGTCCTGGACGTATTCTTGAAGCAGGGAGACGATATATGGGTGGGGACGCTCATCGGGACGCCCGGCGGCCACGCTGACCACCGCCGTCTTGGGCTGGAGCATGGACAGGAGCTTTCGGGTGGTGGAGGAAAGAGAGGCGTGGTGGGGGACTTTCAAAATATCGCAGGGGGTGATGCTCTCCGTCTCCCACATGTGGGCATAGGCATCGCCGCCCAGCATGATCTCCTTCCCGTGGTAAAACAGCCGCTGGCGCAGGCTGGACACATTCATAGACTTGCCCCAGTGGACCAGATCGTAATGATCCCGTACTCCCCGGAAGGCCGCGTCATAGACCTCCTTCTGCCGGGGATACAGGGCGGGTTCACCGCAGAGGATGTGCATCTTCAGGGACGGTGTCAGCTGCCGGACCTCCATCCGGTCACCGGGGATCTGCGTCATGGTGCGGATACGGCCAGGATGCTCCCGCAGGGCTCTGGCATACATGTCCACGCACCGCAGCAGATTCCGGGCGGCCTTGGGCAGGCCGTTGTCCCCGTCCGGCTCCAGGGGAGCGCTGTCCGCCGGCGGGATATAGCTGGCGATGAGCTCGTCCACCGTCACGGCTTCCAGCACCCGGCTCAGCCCGCCGATGTGGTCCCGGTGAAAGTGCGTCAGCAGCAGGATATCCAAATGGGTCACGCCCTGCTTTTTCAAAAAATCACCGGCGTAGATCCGGCAGGAGCGCTGGTCATTCAGCGGCGGGTGGTCATCCCGCGCCAAACAGTCATGACCGCAGTCCACCAGCATGGCAAACACCTGCCGGCCGTCCTCCATCTCCCGGATGAGCGCGGAGTCGCCATTGCCCACATTGATAAAATCCAATAGCAGCATACAAAGGCCCCCTGTTATTTTGTGGTAATACCATATCATAATTTTGTTGCCCCGGGCAACCAAAACAGCCCGCTCCGCCATACAAATTTTAACTCAAATTTTTGGCACCCTGCCCAATTGGGACCCGCGAAAATCTTTTGCTTTTTTGCCCTCTTTTGCCTGGTGGGCAAAGCGGAGCTCTTCCAGCAAAATACCGAAACGGCTCCGCCTTTTTCATGGCGGAGCCGTTTCCATGGCCCGGCAGAGCGGGCAGACTATTTTTCCATAAAGGGCGCCCATTCGCCCTTGTAGTCGCCGCAATGGGCATTCCAATAAAACAACCGGGCAATGTACTCTTCTTTTCGCTTTTCGACCGCCTCTGCGCAATTGTCCAGTCCCAGTCTATATATGATGGCCGTCAGATCATATATCGGATATCCGATCGCGTGCCCGGCGGTATGGACAACGGCGCAGGCTTGTCCGACCGCGTGGCAGACAGCAATGTCCTCTTTCCTGCCAATCTCCTTTGCAAAGGCGTGGCAATCCAGAATTTTCCTCTGGGCTGACCGCATTTTCACCTTTCCGGCCGCCCAGTCCCGCGCGGCCATCAACGCCTCCCGCGGCCGCCGCTCCTCCGGATATGCCTTCTCCAACTGCGCGATCGACCCAGCCGCAAGATCAAGCGCCCATAAAACCATCACCTTATGGTCCTGGCCACAGAAAAGCGTGCGCAGATCCTGCAAATACGCGGAGTCCTTGGCAAACAGCACTTGGTTTTTTCTTTTCAGCCTCATGGCCACTTCATCTATCCAATCCATTTGAACGCTCCTCAAAAATCAGATATTTTCCCGTTTGATTGTATCATGCTTTTCCGCCTCCCGCAATGCTCGGTAACTTTCCTCTGGCCGCGCTTGCCAGCTGCGTCTATTGCGGACCGCTCCCCATCATGGTATGATGGAGTGGATAAACAGGGATTTGAATGAAGGGGAAAAATTTTATGAAACAAATTGTTTTGAACGATCTTGTAATATTCGTGATTCCTTTTCTTTTGGGCGCGCTGGTCCGCTTCCTGTTCCGCAGGCGATCCAAAGCGTGGCTGGTCACAGCCGTTGCCGCATGCTTGGCTCTTGCCGCAGGGGTCGTTGCAATGACTGTCCCGAACCACGGCAGCGAGCTGTATGGGCTGCGGCTGCTTCAAGCGGTATGTTTCTTATTCGGCTCGCTGTTCATGGGCGCGGCCGTCAGGCTCCTGCGCCGAAAAAAGTGAGGGACAGCTCCCGGCTGGCCGGGTCAGATATAATATGAAACGCGCCCCGCGAGGCATCGGACGCGCACAAACGGTAAACGGCTCGGCATTGTCTCAATGCATCATCCCCTCCCTTCTGATCGGAACGGAGGGAGGGCTTATTCTGTCGCTTCAGCAAAGAGCGCGTCAAATGCACAAATCAGGTAAAATGGGCGAAAACAGGCAGAGAGCGATCCGGCGGCAGGCAAGATAAACAGGACTTTTGGGGAAAACTTGATTTGTTCACACTTTTCCTGTATCATAAAATATCATTGTATTTCGCGACCGCGGAAAGGAGCTTTTTCATGCCATTTTCGTTTCACTTCGATCCCAGCGTCTTTCAGGGCGGCTTTCAGGGATCTCAAGGCTATGCCTCCAACGGCGGCGCCGGGGACGCGCAGCCGCCCAGGCGGCCCCGCAAGCCCCGTAAGCCCATCGGCAATGCCTTCACCCGCACCCTTATCAACCTGGGCGTGACGCTGGTGTTCGCCCTGGCGTATTTCTATGCGGAGCTGCCGGCCATCAACCTCCACGCGGAGGAGTTTTATGTCTTTGCTTTTTTGGTGTGCGCCGTCTACTGCGTGTGCGCCGTGCTGACCTCCGGTTTTCAGGGAGATGGCGTCAAGGGCTATGTAGGCTTTGTCAAAAAGCAGTGCACGGTGCCCTTCCTGGCATTTATCCTGCTGGTCGCTGTCATTGCCGTGGGCTCCATCACCTCCTGGGTGGTGCTGCGGGCCGGGGCTTACAGCCAGCTGCTGACCATTGATACCGGCGACTTCACCGCGGAGATCGAGGAGATCTCCTACGACCAGATCCCCATGCTGGATGCCAGCTCCGCTTCCCGGCTGGGCAGCCGGAAGCTGGGCGAGCTCAGCGACATGGTGTCCCAGTTTGAGATCCTGCCCACCTACAACCAGATCAACTACCAGGGCCGCCCCGTCCGGGTCACCTCCCTGGCCTACGGCGATCTCATCAAATGGTTTACCAACCGCTCCCAGGGCCTGCCGGCTTATATCGTCATCGACATGGTGACCCAGGAGGCCAATGTGGTCCGCCTGGAGGATGGCATGAAATACACCACCGCCGAGCACTTTGGCCGGAACCTGTACCGTCACCTGCGGTTCCACTATCCCACCATGATGTTTGACGAACCCGTGTTTGAGATCGACGAATCCGGCACGCCCTACTGGGTCTGCTCCCGCATCGTCAAGACCATCGGCCTCTTCGGCGGCACGGATATCCAGGGCGCCGTTCTGGTGAACGCCATCACCGGCGAGAGCACTTACTATGAAGAGGTTCCCAGCTGGGTGGACCGGGTATACTCCTCTGATATCATCATGGAGCAGTATGACTACTACGGCATGTACCACAATGGCTTCCTCAACTCCATCTTCGGCCAGCGGGATGTGACGCTGACCACCGACGGCTGGAACTATATCGCCATCAACGATGACGTGTATATGTACACCGGCGTCACCTCTGTCACCTCCGACCAGTCCAACATCGGCTTCATCCTCTCCAACCAGCGGACGAAGGAGACCCATTTCTACTCCATCGCCGGCGCCACGGAGACCTCCGCCATGGAATCCGCCCAGAGCCAGGTGCAGCAAATGCGCTATACCGCCACCTTTCCCCTGCTGCTGAACATTGCCGACCAGCCCACCTATTTCATGGCCCTGAAGGGCGATGACGGCCTGGTGAAAATGTACGCCATGGTGAATGTGGAGCAGTACCAGATCGTGGAGACCGGCCAGACCGTGGCCGCCTGCGAGAGCAATTACCGCCAGGCTCTGGCCAATGCCGGCCTCATCGGCGCCGGACAGACCGGCGTTTCCGGCGGCGAGACCCACACCCAGGAGGGCATTATCGCCGAGATCCGCACCTCCGTCATCGACGGCAACACCCACTTCTATGTGCGGCTGGAAAACGGCATCGGCTTCCTGGATTTCAACGCCGCCCAGGTTCCCCGGGCCGTGCTGCTGGATGTGGGCGACCGCATCTGGTATGACTACGCGCTGGAGGGGGCCGACTTCCCGGAAAACGGCATCATCGCCGCCAGCGGCTTCCGGTTTGCGGGCGAGGAGGCCGCTCCCGCCGCCTGAGCTTCGACATGATAAAAGAGACCTTCCCGGCGGGAAGGTCTCTTTTTCCGCATATTCATACATTGACATCCAGTTTTTATCCGCCTATACTATTGCTAAATATTTCCAAATTCAATTTGGCAAGGAGCGTGGCGCGTTGAAGCTGACTCTGAACAAGGCCGTGACCCAGGTGGAGCTCTCCGGCATCCGCCAGTTCACTGATCTGGTGCGGGGCACGCCCGGCGCCTGCGCCCTGACCATCGGCGAGCCGGACCTGAACACCCCTGACGCCGTGAAGGAGGCCGCCAAGGCCGCCCTGGACGATAACGACACCCACTATCCCCCCGGCAACGGCTGCGCCTACCTGCTGGAGGCCATCTCCCGCTTTGAGAAAGCGGCACACGGTCTTGTATACGCGCCGGAGGAGATCGTCACCACTGTGGGTGCCACGGAGGCGCTGTCCATTGCCCTCTCCGCCATATTGAACCCCGGCGACGAGGTCCTCATCCCCACCCCCGCCTTCGGCCTGTACGAGGCCCTGGTGCGGCTGCGGCAGGGGGTGCCTGTGTTCCTGC
>JAETPK010000045.1 GCA_021771265.1 Oscillospiraceae bacterium | reverse complement strand
CTTGTTCCTCACGGACCGCTTCAGCCCTGGCTACGGGGATCTGCCCCTTGCCGTTCAGCCGGCGGTCTGTGCTGCCCTGGACGCGGAGCGCCGGCTGGGCATCCATGTGTCGGACAGCCTCCTGATGAATCCCGTGAAGTCAGTGACGGCAGTCATCGGCATCGCGGACCGGCCCCAGATGGCCAGGGTCCGGGGCTGCGCATACTGTGCCATGGCGGCCGATTGCCGCCTGCGCAAAGGAGGAAAACACTGTGGGATTTGAGGAACTCCAAAATAAGATCGTGATACTGGACGGCGCCATGGGCACCGTGCTCCAGCAGCGGGGCCTGTCCCCCGGCGGCCAGCCGGAACTGCTGAACCTGACGGAGCCGGCGCTGCTGCGCTCTGTGTATGAGGAATATGTGGAGGCCGGCAGCCAGGTGGTATACACCAATACCTTCGGCGCCAACGGCCTGAAGCTGAAGCGGACCGGCCACTCTGTGGCGGAGGTCGTCACAGCGGCGGTACAGCTGGCAAAAGAGGCCGTGGGAAGCCGGGCCCTGGTGGCCCTGGACATCGGCCCTCTGGGAGAGCTGCTGGAGCCCATGGGCAGCCTGCCCTTTGAACAGGCCTACGACCTGTTCCGGGAGATGGCGGAGGCCGGCGCCCGGGCGGGGGCGGACCTGGCGGTCATCGAGACCATGACGGACCTGTACGAGGCCAAGGCAGCGCTGCTGGCGGTGAAGGAGCACACGGCCCTGCCGGCCCTCGTCACCATGTCCTTTGAGCCCCGGGGCCGCACGTTCACCGGCTGCACCGTGGCCTCCATGGCCCGAACACTGGAGGGCCTGGGGGCGGATGCCATCGGTCTCAACTGCTCTCTGGGGCCGGATATGCTGGCTCCCATGCTGAAGGAGCTGTGCGAAAATACCCGCCTGCCGGTGATTGCCAAGCCCAACGCGGGCCTGCCGGACCCGGTGGACGGCCATTACGACATGGACCCGGAGGCCTTCGCAGCGGCGCTGGCCCCCTGCCTGGACCTGGGCGTCACGCTGTTCGGCGGCTGCTGCGGCACGTCCCCGGCCTATATCCGGGCCGTGGCGGCGGCACTGGAGGGTAAAACGCCGGCCAAGCGGCACTATGACGCCGTGCCCTTCGTCTGCACCGCCACGGAGCCTCTGCGGTTGGACGGCGTGCGGGTCATTGGCGAGCGGATCAACCCCACCGGCAAAAAACGGTTCCAGCAGGCCTTGCTGGAGGAGGACTTGGACTATATCCTGGATGTGGGCCTCCAGGAGGTGGACGCCGGGGCGGATATCCTGGACGTGAACGTGGGCTATCCCGGCGTGGACGAGGTGTCCATGCTGCCCCGGGTAGTGAAAAAGCTGCAAAGCGCCCTGGACATCCCCCTGCAGCTGGACTCCACAGACCCAGCCGCGTTGGAGGCGGGCCTGCGGGTGTACAACGGCAAGGCGGCGGTGAACTCCGTCAACGGCGACCCGGCGGTGCTGGAGCGGCTGCTGCCCATCGTGAAGAAATACGGCGCCGCCGTGGTGGGCCTGACTCTGGACGAAAACGGCATTCCCCAGACGGCGGAAGGACGGGTGGCCATTGCCCGCCGCATTTTGGAGGCGGCCATGGCCCACGGCATCCCCAGGGAGGATGTGTGGATCGACTGCCTGACACTGACGGTTTCCGCCCAGCAGGACCAGGCCATGGAGACGCTGCGGGCGGTGCGGACCGTCCATGAAGAGCTGGGACTTCAGACGGTGCTGGGCGTGTCCAACATCTCCTTCGGCTTGCCCAACCGCCCACTCATTACGCAAAGTTTCCTCATTCAGGCCCTGGGGGCCGGATTGAGCCTGCCCATCATCAATCCCAACCAGCGGGAGATGATGGACGCGGTGGCGGCGTTCCGGGTGCTCTCCGGCGAGGACCGGGAGTGCCGGGCCTATGTGGACCGCTTCACCGGCGTGGACGCCAAGGCGGCGCCTGCCCCGGCCGCGGTGGACATGACCCTGGACGAGGCCATCATCCGAGGGCTGCGGGCCGACGCCGGCAAGCTGGCCAAGGCCGCGTTGGAGACGGAGGACGAGCTCTCCCTGGTGGAGGACCACCTGATCCCCGCCCTGGACAAGGTGGGTGAGGGCTATGAGCAGGGCAAGGTATTTTTGCCCCAGCTCCTCAGCGCCGCCCAGGCGGCCCAGTCGGTGTTTGAGGTCATCCGGGCCTCCATCGCCCAAAAGGACGGCACCCCGGTGAAAAAGGGGAGCCTGGTCATCGCCACTGTCAAAGGCGATATCCATGATATCGGCAAAAACATCGTCAAGACCGTGCTGGAAAACTACGGCTACGAGGTCATCGATCTGGGCCGGGACGTTCCGCCGGAGACCATATTGCATACGGTGGAGGCGGAGCATATCCGCCTGGTGGGCCTGTCGGCTCTTATGACCACCACCCTGCCGGCCATGGAGGAGACCATCCATCTCCTCCGGACCCTTCCGGAGCCGCCCACCATCATGGTGGGCGGCGCGGTGGTGACGCCGGAATATGCCCGCCGGATGGGGGCGGACTATTACGCCAAGGATGCACGGCAGTCCGTGGAGATCGCCAGAGAGGTATTGGGATAATGGATATCAGAAGCGCATGGAAGCAGGGGAAGCCCCTGCTGTTCGACGGTGCCATGGGCACCTATTTCAACACGTTGACCGGCCTGCCCTCCGACCAGTGCGAGCGGGCTAACCTGGACCGGCCCAAGGAGATCCTGGCCATCCACCGGGCGTATCTGGAGGCCGGCTGCCGGGCCATCAAGACCAATACCTTCGCCGTGGGCGTGGAGCTGGCGGAGGGCAATGAGGCCTTGGGTCTGGAGATCATCCGGACCGGCTGCCGCATTGCCCAGGAGGCGGCCAGCCCCTTCGGCGCCTGGGTGTTCGCGGACATGGGCCCCGTGCTTCAGGGCAAGGGCGCTACCCCGGCGGATGCCTACTGCCGCCAAGCGAAGATGTTTTTGGCCCAGGGTGTCACCAACTTCCTGGTGGAGACCCTGCCCACCAACGACGGCATCCCGGAGCTGGCCCGGTATTTGAAGGAGCAGTGCCCGGAGTCCTTCCTCATCGTGTCCTTCGCCGTCAGCTCCGACGGTGTCACCTGGGAGGGCCGCCGGGGCGCGGAGCTGTTCCGCCAGACAGCCCAGCTGCCGGGGGTGGACGCCGTGGGCTACAACTGCGTCTCCGGCCCCCACCACATTCTGGAGCAGATCCAGCGCACGGATATCGAAGGCGTCATCCTCTCCGCCATGCCCAACGTGGGCTATCCCACCGTGGTGGGCCACAAGACCGTGTTCCAGGGGGCGCCGGACTACTTCGCCGAAAAAATGGTGGAGATCGTCCAGAGCGGCGCCGCCATCGTGGGCGGCTGCTGCGGCACCACGCCCCAGCACATGGCCCGGCTGGCCGCCGCCCTGTCCAAGCCCCTGCCCGCCCGGCAGGAAAACCCTAAAAGCAGCCAGCGGCCCCAGCGGACAGCGGGAGACAACCCCCTGTGGGATAAGCTCAGCGCCGGCAAGCGGGTGGTGGCCGTGGAGCTGGACCCGCCGGTGGACGATGACATCAGCTTTTTCCTGGACGGCGTGCAGACCTTGCGGGACGCCGGTGCCGACGTGGTGACCATTGCCGACTGTCCGGTGGGCCGGCCCAGGGCGGACAGCAGCCTGCTGGCCTGCAAGGTCAAGCGGGAGCTGGGAGTGGAGTCCCTGCCCCATATGGCTTGCCGGGACCGGAATCTGAACGCCACCAAGGCGCTGCTGCTGGGCCTTTCCATTGAGGGGGTACATAACGTGCTGCTGGTCACCGGCGACCCCATCCCCACAGAGGACCGCAGCGAGGTGAAGAGCGTGTTCAACTTCAACTCCCGAAAGCTGGCCCGCTATGTCAGCGGCCTCAATGAAAGCACGCTCACCACGCCGTTCCGCATGTTCGGCGCCCTGAACCTCAACGCCCGGAACTTCGCCATCCAGCTGAAAATGGCCCAGGAGAAAGAGGCGTGCGGCGTGGCGGGCTTTTTGACCCAGCCGGTGCTGTCGGCGGAGGCTCTGGAGAACCTGAAGCTGGCCCGTGAGACTCTGAAGGGGAAGATTTTGGGCGGCGTGTTCCCGGTGGTCAGCTATAAAAACGCCTGCTTCCTCAACAACGAGATCTCCGGCATGCGGGTGTGCGACGAGATCGTGGCCCTGTACAAGGGCAAGGAGCGGGAGGAGGCGGAGGACCTGGCCGTCCGCATTTCCGCCCGGGTGGCCCGGGAGATCGCGCCCTATACCAACGGCCTTTATCTCATGACGCCCTTCCGCCGGGTGGCGCTCATCAAGCGCATTTTGGAGGAAATTCAATAAAAAAGCGTGTACGGATTTTCCGTACACGCTTTTTTGCGTTGGTCACACGGACAAAGACTCCGCCAGCTCCAGGCCGGGGTTGTGCTTGGTGAGGAAGCCCACGGACCATTCGCCGCCGAAGGCCACCAGCAGCCGGTCCCGGAAATCCTCCAAAATGGCGGCGCCGGTGCACAGCACCAGGTCCTCCGGCGGGCAGGGACAGGCGGTGATGAGCCGCAGATGATCGTAGGGCAGGCCGTTCATATACAGCTCCACGCCATACTCGGAGCGCATCCGGTACTGGAACACGTCGAATTGCAGCGTGCCCACCACGCCCACGATGACCTCCTCCAGGCCGGCGCCGGGGATCTTGAAGATCTGGATGGCACCCTCCTGGGCGATCTGCTCCGTACCCTTGATAAACTGCTTGCGCTTCATGGTGTCCTTGGGGGACACCCGCATGAAATGCTCCGGCTCGAAGGTGGGGATGCCGGAGAATTTGAACTTCTTGCCGGGGACGGTGATGGTGTCGCCAATGGAGAACAGGCCCGGGTCGAACACGCCGATGATGTCACCGGCGTAGGCCTCCTCCACGATCTCCCGCTCGGCGGCCATCATTTGCTGGGGCTGGCTCAGCCGCAGCTTTTTGCCGCTTTGCATGTGGTAATACTCTGTGTCCCGCTGGAACTTGCCGGAGCAGATGCGCATAAAGGCCAGCCGGTCCCGGTGGGCCTTGTTCATGTTGGCCTGAATCTTGAAGACAAAGGCGGAGAAATCCTCGCTGAACACGTCCACCTCCCCCTTGTCGGAGACCCGGGGCAGGGGAGCGGTGGTCATGCGGAGGAACTCCTCCAAAAAGGGCTCCACGCCGAAAGTGGTCAGGGCGGAGCCAAAGAACACGGGGGACAATGTGCCGTTCCGCACGGCCTCCATGTCGAACTCCCGACCGGCGCCCAGCAACTCCACTTCCTCCCGGAGGGCGGCGGCTTTTTTCTCTCCGATCATGTCCTCCAGAGCTGGATCGTCCAGAGACACCTCGGCGGAGCTGACTTTTTTGCCCCGCTCCTCGGCCTGGAAGAACAAGATGCGCTGCTTTTCCCGGTCATAGACGCCCTGGAACTCCTTGCCGCAGCCGATGGGCCAGTTGACGGCATAGGTATCAATGCCCAGCTCCCGCTCCACCTCCTCGCACAGGTCCAGGGGGTCCCGGGTCTCCCGGTCCATCTTGTTGATGAAGGTGAAAATGGGGATGTGCCGCAGGGCACAGACCTTGAACAGCTTCCGGGTCTGTGGCTCCACGCCCTTGGCGCCGTCGATGACCATGACGGCGCTGTCGGCGGCCATGAGCGTGCGGTAGGTGTCCTCGGAGAAGTCCTGGTGGCCCGGAGTATCCAGAATGTTGATGCAGAAGCCGTCGTGCTGAAACTGCATGACGGAGGAGGTGACGGAGATGCCCCGCTGCTTTTCGATCTCCATCCAGTCAGAGGTGGCGGCCCGGGCCCGCTTGCCCTTCACCTCGCCGGCCTGGGCAATGGCGCCGCCGTACAGCAGAAATTTTTCCGTCAGGGTCGTTTTGCCGGCGTCCGGGTGGGAGATGATGGCGAAGGTCCGGCGCCGGGAGATTTCTTCTTTCAGGGCAGACATAGTGGTGCCTCCTTTTTTACATTAACCAATCTAATTTACCATATCATGTGGAGCTTTTCAAGATTTTACCGCCGCCTTTGCCCGGAAATATCCGAAAAAAGAGCGTTTTCCCGCCGGGCATTGACAGACCGCCGCGCCGCGCACTATAATGGCGGCAAATGAACAGGTGCATCGTGTCCCGGCGCCTTTGGCGTCAATGGTCCCGGGATGAGGAAATTCGGTGAGAATCCGAAGCGTGCCGGCACTGTATGTGAGAGAGACCGCCAAAGGGCCGCGCAGCGGCGCTGGACGAAAGTCCGCCATTGGGAAACTGAGAAGGTAGGCGGGACCGCAGGAGCGTTCGCTCCCTATCACAAGTCAGGAGACCTACTTTGCATGACTGCTGAAACACATCCGCGGCAGCGGATGTGTTTGGCTGCGCTGCGGAAAAACGGCCGCGGCGGTCCGGAAGGACTGCCGCGGCCGCTTTTTACCCGTCCGGCGGGGTGTGCCGCGACATGGGAAAGGAGCGAACACACATGAAAAAACGTTTGACGAGCTGGCTGCTGGCGCTGGTGCTGCTGGCGGGAGCATTGCCGGCGGCTCTGGCGGCGGAGGAGGTTGGCGCCATGCCTGAGCCGGCGGCCCGGCAGGTGGCTGCGCTGCGGGAAGAGGAGTCCGCCAACACCTGGTATGAGGCCCAATGGAAGGACTTCCGCAACAGCGACAACAACCTGGCGGTGACAGGCGCCAAAACGCCCAGGACGGCGGAGGAGACCGCCCTCCGCTGGCGCAGCGCCGAAAGTCTCAACGACGGATGGAACTATGTCTCCCCTCTTCTGATGGTGGACGGAGACCTGTTCTGCACCGCCGGGACCGCCATCTACCGCATTGACAGCGGGACCGGCGCCGTCGTGGCCCGGGGCACCATGGTGGACGCCGACGGCGCCTGGGGCAACGCCCCCCTGGCCTACGGAGACGGGATGCTTTTTGTCCCTCTGGGGGATGGCCGGGTCCAGGCCTTCAGCGCCGGGGACCTGACGTCTCTGTGGGTCAGCGAAGTGCTTGGCAGTCAATGCACCACAGCCCTCATTTACCGGGACGGCTGCGTGTACGGCTCCACTGGCAATTCCTCGCCGGCAAAATTTTTCTGCCTGACGGCAGCGGATGAGGACCCGGCGGCGGAAGACGAGACCAAGACCGCCCTTTGGACCGCTTATGAGGACGATTTCCCCAATGGCTCCTACTGGGCCACGCCTCTGGTGACGGAGAACGCGGTGGTCTACGGCACTGACGCCAACAGCGGCGGGACAGCGGCTCTGTTTTCCAGGGATCGTCATACCGGAGCCCTTTTGGACCGGGCGGACCTGGAGGGTATGGGCAGTGTGCGCTCCGCCCTGGTCCACAGCGGAGACACGCTGTATTTCACCACCAACGGCGGCTGCCTCTGCTCCGTGAAGCTGGCGGGGAACGGCACCCTCAGCGGCCTTACCTGCGTGGAGCATGAGAACACCGGGTTCAGCACCAGCTCCCCGGTCATCTATGGCGGCGTGGTGTACTACGGAGCCCGGGGCTGCCTGGTGGCGGCGGATGCCGACACCCTGGCGGAGCTGCGGCGGGTGGAGTTCCCGGATACTGCCGCCGGCGTTCAGGCGTCTCCCCTGCTGACCACCGCCTATACGAAGGAGGGGGCGGTCTACCTCTACGTGACCCAAAACATTACCCCCGGCGCCATGTATGTGGTGAAGGATGACGGCGAAGCGCTGGCCCTTTCCGCCCTGTACACACCGGAGGAGTCCGACTGGTGTGCCGCCTCCGCCATCTGTGATGGCGACGGCACCATCTACTATCACAATGATTCCGGCTATCTCTATGCGCTGGAGCGGACGGAGGTGGCCCGGCGGCGCTGCCGCGTGACCTTTGCTGTGGAGCCCTCCGACGCGGAGGTGACGGTGGCCGGCTGCACGGCGGAAGGCGACGGGAGTTTCCTCCTGGGAAGCGGCACCTATGCCTATACGGTGCGCTGTGAAGGGTATCAGACTGCCAGCGGCACCCTGAGCGTCACAGAGGAGGAGCTGGATACGGAGCGGACAATCTCCGTGTCCCTGGCCCGGGAACAGGGCGGCGCTGCCTCCCGGGTCCGGGTCAGCATACAGGTCAAGACCCACGACGGCAGTGCCTGCGGTGGCGGATATACGTATCGGAGCAACAAAAAGGCGTACACCACCCTGGTGGACCGGACGGTGACAGTGGCGGAGGGCACCACCGTTGACGAGGCACTGACCGCGGCCCTGGATGCGGCGGGAGTGGCGTATACCATCCGCGGCGGCTACGTGTCCGAGATCGGCGGGGTGGCGGAGCTGGACCACAGCAGCCGCTCCGGCTGGATGTACCTGGTGGACGGCGTCCTGCCAGAGGTGGGCGCGGGCCAGTATCGGCTGCGGGAGAGCTGTGAGGTGGTCTGGTTTTACACCGATGACTATACTAAGGAAGAAGATGGCGGGGACTATGGCGGCTCCGGCGGCAGGGACGAGCCCCAGGACGCGCAGCCGACAGCGGCCGCCTTTGCCGATGTCCCGGCGGAGCTGTGGTGCCACGACGCGGTGATGGCCGCCGTGGAGCGGGGATGGTTCCAGGGCGTCGGCGACGGCCGGTTCGACCCTGACGCGCCCATGACCCGGGGCATGCTGGTGACGGTGCTGCACCGCATGGCCGACAGCCCCGCTGTGGAGACGGCGGCGGAGTTTTCCGATGTGGCGGCGGACCGATACTGTGCCGCGGCAGTGGCATGGGCAGCGGAGCAGGGCATTGTGGAGGGCTACGGTGACGGCACCTTCCGCCCCGACGCGCCCATGACCCGTCAGCAGATGGCGGCGGTGCTGGCCCGCTGGGGGGAGAGCAGGGGGATGGATATCACAAAAAAGGGGTCCCTGGACGAATTCTCCGATGAAAATCGCGTGGGTGCCTGGGCACGGCCTGCCATGGAGTGGGCTGTGGCAGAGGGTATTTTCCAGGGCGGCACCGACGGTGCCCTGCGCCCGGAGGGAACTTTGACCCGTGCCCACAGCGCGGTGCTTTTGGTGCGCCTGGAGGAGAAACTGGCGTGAAGGGGAGAAAACACATGAATTGGCGAAAACGGATCTTGGCGGCGGCGCTCTCCGCTGCGCTGCTGGCGTGCCTGACCGTGATGGCCTCTGGGGCAGACCTGTCCCCGGAGGCGCTCCTGGCGGACACGGCGGAATGCGTTCTGAAGCGGACGCCTGCCCCGTCGGTGGGTGCCGTGGGAGGCGAATGGGCCGTTCTGGGGCTGGTCCGGAGCGGCTGTGCCTTGCCGGAGGAATATTGCGCGGGATATTACCAGGCGGTGGAGCGCTATGCGGCGGAATGCGGCGGCGTTCTCTCCGCCACCAAGTACACGGAGTATGCTCGGGTGTCCCTGGCGCTGACAGCCATCGGCAAGGACCCCCGGCAGGTGAGCGGCATGAATTTGCTGGCGCCCTTAGGAGATTACCGAAAGGTGGTCCGCCAGGGGCCCAACGGCGCCGCCTGGGCCCTCATCGCGCTGGACGCCGGCGGCTATGATGTGCCGGCGGCGCCCGGTGCCGCTGTGCAGGCCACCCGGCAGCTGTACGTGGACTTTCTGCTGGAGCGTCAGCTGCCGGAGGGGGGATGGAGCCTGGGACAGACGGCGGACCCGGACCTGACGGGTATGGCGCTGACGGCGCTGGCGCCTTACCGGGGCCAGGCGGCAGTCGCACAGGCGGCGGAAAAGGCCCTGGGGCGGATGTCCGCCCTGCAGGAGGAGAGCGGCGGCTTTGCCACGGCGGAGAGTACCGCGCAGATGCTGGTGGCCCTTGTGGCCTGGGATCTTTCCCTGGAGGATGACTGCTTTGTGAAAAACGGCCGGACCCTGCTGGACGGCCTGCTGGCGGACTATCTGCCGGGCCGGGGCTTCCGCCACACGGCGGCGGAGACGGAGGCGGATGCCATGGCCACGGAGCAGGGGCTGTGCGCCCTGGCGGCTGTGTGCCGGGCCAGGGCGGGGGAGGCCTTCCTCTATGATATGACGGGTGGAAAGACGAAGCCGGCTCCAGCGGAAGCGGCACCCGCCCAGGCGGCTGCCTGGGGCGCGGGGGCCGGACTGACTGTCAGCATTCTGGCGGTCTGGGTGTGACAGGGAAGGTGCGTATGAAACGAAAAAAACAGCTTTTGACCCTGGCAATACTGGCAGCTCTGGCGGTGTTGGCCTGCGCCTGCTCCCTGCAAAAAGCACAATCTCCATCGGAGACGGCTCCTGTGGAGGCGCAGCCGCTTCCGGCGGAGCCCCCTGCCCCCGGGGACGCGGCGGAGGAGTCTCCATCGGAGCAGACAGCGGAAGCACCCGCTGCCGTTCCGGCGGTGGAAGCATCCGGCGCCGCTCCAACAGCGGGAGCACCCGGCGGGGAGCCCACTCCGATGGAGCCGGAGGAGCAAGCGGCCAGCACCTGCACGGTCTCCGTCTCCTGCGCCGCCCTTTTGGAGCATCTGGACCAGCTGGAGGCGGGCGTCCGGGAGCTGGTGCCTGAGGACGGCGTGGTGCTGACGCCCACGGCGGTGGAGATCCAGGAGGGGGACAGCGTGTTTGACCTGCTGCAAAGGGCTTGCCGGGAGGCGGGCATCCATATGGAGTATCAGGACACCCCCGGCTACGGCTCCGCCTATGTGGAGGGCATCGGGAACCTGTATGAATTTGACGGCGGCGCTTTGTCGGGCTGGATGTACCGGGTGAACGGCACCTTCCCCAACAAGGGCTGCTCCCATGTGACGGCGATGCCGGGCGACCAGGTGGAGTGGGTGTATACCTGCGATCTGGGCCGGGATGTGGGCGGCGGCGACAGCGGCCAGCTGGGGGTGTGACATGGACAGACGGGACGCCTTTTCCCGGTGCCATCCGCTGGTGGCCTTCGCGTTTTTCGCATTGGTGCTGCTGCTGACCATGCTGGTGATGCGGCCGGCGTTCCTGGCCATTTCGCTGTTGGGAGCGTCGGCCTACGGGGCATATCTGCGTCGCTGCCGCTTTTGGCGGATGTGGCGGACGCTGCTGCCGCTTCTGGTGCTGACGGCTGTTGTGAATCCCCTGTTCAGCCACCGGGGCGTTACGGTGCTGGCCTATTTCCCATCGGGCAACCCTCTGACCCTGGAATCCATCCTCTACGGCCTGGCCACGGCGGCGCTGCTCTGCTGCGCTGTTTTGTGGCTGGGCTGCTGCTCCGATGTGATGACCACGGACAAGTTCGTGTATCTCTTCGGGCGCCTGGCCCCAGTGCTGAGCCTGCTGCTGTCCATGACGCTGCGCTTCATCCCCCAGGTGCGGCGGCGGCACCGGACCATCTCCGACGCCCGGGACGCCATGGGCGGAAGCGGCCGCGGCGGGGCCATCCGGCGGCGGATGGCGGAGCTGGGCATTCTGATCACCTGGTCTTTGGAGGGCGCCGTGGACACGGCGGACAGTATGCGCAGCCGGGGCTACGGCCTGCCGGGCCGCACTTCGTTTTCTATTTACCGGTTCCGGCGGCGGGATGGCGTACTGCTGGGGACCATGGTGCTCTGCGGGGCATATACCGCCTGGGGCTGCCGGAGCCAGGCCCTGGCCTGGAGCTTTTATCCCCGGGCCCAGGGAGCACCGCTGGGGGCATTTGCCCTCAGTGTCTACGGGGCCTATGGCCTGCTGTGCGCCCTGCCGCTGCTGGTAGACCTGGCGGAGGAGCTGCGGTGGTCCGCGGCGGAAAGGAGAGCCTGGAATGGGTGAGCTGCTTTATCAGGCGGAGGGACTGTCCTTCGCCTATCCCGGGCAGAGGACCTGGGCCCTGGAGAATATTTGTTTTTCCGCGGCGTCGGGGAGCTTTACCGTGGTGTGCGGCCCCTCCGGCTGTGGAAAGACCACGCTGCTGCGGCAGTTGAAGCCCGCCCTTGCCCCCAAGGGGCGGCGGCAGGGCCGGCTTTTTTTTGACGGAGAGGAGTTGGAAAAACTGGGCCTGCGGCGGCAGAGCGCCGATATCGGCTTTGTTGCCCAGGACCCGGACAGCCAGATCGTCACCGACAAGGTGTGGCATGAGCTGGCGTTTGGCCTGGAGAACCTGGGCCTGGAGCAGGCGGACATCCGCCGCCGGGTGGCGGAGACCGCCGCTTTTTTCGGTATGGAGTCCTGGTTCCATCAGGAGGTGTCCCGCCTGTCAGGCGGGCAGAAGCAGCTTTTGAACCTGGCCTCCGCCATGGTCCTGCAGCCCCGGGTGCTGCTTTTGGATGAGCCCACCAGTCAGCTGGACCCCATTGCCGCCTCGGATCTCCTGGCGGCGGTGGAGCGGGTCCACCGGGAGCTGGGCACCACGGTCCTCCTGACGGAGCATCAGCTGGACCAGGTGCTGCCCATGGCGGACCAATTGCTGGTGCTGGACGGCGGGCGGCTGTTGTGTCAGGGGCCGCCAGCCCAGGCCATTGAGCAGCTGCGGGAAACGGGCCACGCCATGTTTTGGGCCATGCCGGTGCCGGCCCGGGTGTGGGCGGCGGTGCCCAATGACCAGTCCTGCCCCCTCTCCGTCCGGGAGGGGATAAAGTGGCTGGCGGACTATGCCGCGGACCACGCCCTCGCGCCCCTGCCTCCGGCACCGGAGCGTCCGGCGGGAGAAGTGCTGGCCCGGCTGCGGGACGTGTGGTTCCGCTATGGAAAGCAGGAGACGGATGTGCTGCGGGGATTGGACCTGGAGGTCCGGCGGGGAGAACTGACGGCGCTGGTGGGCGGCAACGGCGCGGGAAAGACCACGGCGCTGTCCCTGCTGTCCGGCCAAAACCGCCCCCAGCGGGGCGCGGTGGAGCTGCGGGGCACCGTGGGAGTCCTGCCCCAGGACCCCAAGGCCCTGTTTGCCCGGAAGACCGTCCGGGAGGAGCTGGAGGAAGTCTGCGGCGACCCTCGCCGCCGGTCCGACATGGCGGCTTTGTGCGGTCTGGAGCCGCTGCTGGAGCGCCACCCATACGACCTTTCCGGCGGTGAGCAGCAGCGGGCGGCCCTGGCCAAGGTGCTGCTGGGCGCACCGGATATTTTGCTGCTGGACGAGCCCACCAAGGGCCTGGACCCCGCCTGCAAGCGGCAGCTGGCGGACATCCTCCGGGTGCTTTGCTGGCAGGGAACCGCCGTCGCCATGGTGAGCCATGACCTGGAGTTCTGCGGGGAATATGCCCAATGGTGCGTGCTGCTGTTTGACGGCGCCGCGGCGGCGGCGGATATTCCCCGGCGCTTTTTCGCCGGCAGCCGCTTTTATACCACCGCCGCCAATCGCATGGCCCGGAAGCAGCTGCCGGAGGCGGTGACAGCGGCGGAGGTGATCGGATGCTGCGGCGGCGCGGAGCTGCCGCCGGTGCCGCCACAGGCTCCGGAGGAACGGCCATCGCTGCCGGAGAAAAGGGAGGCACTTCTCCGAAAAACCCGGCGGAGGAAACGCTGGCCGGCCCTGTGTCCACTGCTGCTGGCGCCGCTGACCATTTGGATGGGCATGTCGCTCTTTCAGGACCGGAGATACCTCTTTACCGCGCTGCTGGTGCTGCTGGAGTGTACGGCGGCCTTCCTGCTCTCCTTTGAGCGGCGGCGGCCTCAGGCCCGGGAGGTGGCGGTCATCGCCGTCCTCTGCGCCTTGGGCGTGGCGGGCCGGGCGGCCTTTTCCATGCTGCCCCAGTGCAAGCCGGTCATTGCCCTCACCGTGCTGACCGGCGCGGCCCTGGGAGGGGAGAGCGGCTTTTTGGTGGGGGCCGTCACCATGCTGGCATCCAATGTGCTGTTTGGCCAGGGACCTTGGACTCCTTGGCAGATGTTCGCCCTGGGACTCATCGGCCTGCTGGCGGGCGCACTGTTTCACCATGGCCCCCTGCCCGCGGGCCGGGTGCCGCTGGCGGTTTTCGGCGCGGTGTCCGCCCTGGGTGTGTACGGGCTCATCATGAACACCGCCTCTGCCCTGATGTGGCAGGGAGGGCTCACCTGGGGGATGGTCATGGCCTACTGGGGGGCCGGCCTGCCCATGGACCTGGTCCAGGCGGCCGCCACTGCCCTCTACCTGTGGTTCCTGGCGGGGGCGGTGCTGGAAAAGCTGGGGCGGCTTCAGACCAAGTACGGCATTTTGACGGCGTGACGGGCAAAAAGATCCCGCGTCCAATATGGACGCGGGATCTTTTTGCATTTATGCTTGCAGAAGCTCCAGCATTTCCCGGGCCGGGTCAATGAGGGGCAGGCTTGTCCGCCTGGCCAAGGCCTCTTTAAAATAAGGGAAATGGGTGCAGCCCAGCAGCAGTGCCTCCATGCCGCAGGCGGTGAACCAGTCCGCCAGCTCTGCCAGGTGGTGGCGCTCCACCAGCCGGTCCGGATCCTCGCCCCGCTCAATGGCCAGCACCACCGGCAGCGCGGCGGCGGACAGGGTGTCCAGGTCCGGATTGGCGGACAGCAGCACCCGCTCGATGCCCGCCAGCCCTTGGGCGTTGGCGGCGATGAACGCCAGCCGCCGGTATCGGGGGGCCAGATCGCGGTATACATCCAGGGGCGTTACGATCTTCATGCCCGTCTCCCGGGCCAAGGAAGGAAAGTCCACGGAGGCGGACAGGGAATTGCAGTAGACAAAGGCCTTTTCACAGTCTTGCTCCATTGCCTGCCGCAGCACAGCCAGGGCGCGGGCCTGCTTTTCGGCGGCGGAGGAGATCTGAAAGGCAGTCTGCTGCCGGGGGCCGGCGGACAGTGGGAACGCGGTGCCCGGCAGGCCGGCTCCGGTGAGGAAATCCACGCCCATTTGCGTGTCCACCGGGGTGCCGGCCAAAACGGCGATGGGGTGAGTCATCTTGAATCCCTCCTGTTTTATTTCGCGGCGCCTGCCGCGGCGGTGGAAAGCTTCTGCCTGATGCTATTATGATCTCAGGCAGGACAAGGAATGCGAAAAAGCGATAGGGTGCCATCGGGCGGAGCAATGCCCCGGAGGGGTCAGCCTACCTTTCGTTGGAAGTTACCGTAAATGCGGGTCCCCTCCTGGGTGGTCAGGAAGGCGTGGGGATCGATGGAGTGGACCGCGTGGACCAACTCTTCGATCTCAAATTTGGACAGGCACACGCACAGCACGTGGATATCCTTGCCGGTGTAAGCGCCGACGCCCTCCCAGTAAGTGACGCTGCGGCCCAGCTTTTCGATGATGAAGCGGGACAGGGCGCCCTCGTCGCCCTTGGTGAAAATGAGGGCCTGGACACTGACGTTCTGCTGGTGCATCCGGTCCAGCACCATGGCGGTGAAAAAATTATAGATCACGGAGTAAATGGCCACCTCCGGACTGAACAGGAACAGGCAGGCAGTGTACAAAACGGCGTTAAAGGACAAAGAGAACTTGCCCACGGTGAATTGGCTGCCCCGCTTGCTCAGGCACAGCCCCACGATGTCCAGTCCGCCGCCGCTGGCGCCGCAGGTGAGGACCAAACCGCTGCCAACGCCCGCCAGAATGCCGCCCAGCAGGCAGGCGGTGAGGTAATCGTCCACGATGGGGACGGAAGGGGAGGGGATCAGGCTGTAAAACAGGGAAAAGGCCGCTGTGCAGATCAGCGTCTTTACCACAAAGGCCCGCCCCAGATTTTTGTAAGCCAGAAGCAGAATGGGGACATTCAGCAGGAAATACAAAATACCGGCCACATCATAGGCACCGAAGCTGATGCCCAGATAGTCGGCCGCCAGGGTGCGCAGCAGCTGGCACACACCCATCAGGCCGCCGGTGTACAGGTTCAGGGGCACGATGAACAGATTCAGCGCGGCAGCGGCGATCAGCTCGCCGAGCACAGCCACCACCAGCCGCAGACCGCGGTGATGCAGGGAATTGTAAAGCATGGCGTCTCCTCCTGTCGGTCAGTTGTCCGTACTTTGATTATACGGGTTGCCCCTGAAAACCTCAAGGGGGAAAAAGCGGTTTAAAGGCCGTAGCGCAAAAATTGGTACAGCCGCGCCCTGGCCCGGCGAAGGGTGCGGGACACCGTGGACCGCTGGACGCCCAGCAGCTGGGCGATGGCGGTGGTGTTCATCTCCTGGTCATAGTACAGCTCCACCATCTGCCTCTGCCGGGGGGTCAGCTCCCGGAGACGGGCATCCCTCAGGTTTCGCCGCAGACGGGCCAGCTGCTCATCATTGTCCGGGGTGTTTTCCCGCAGCCATACGGTCAGATCGCCGGCCCACTGGTCGGGACGGCCTCTCTTAGAGGAAGTAGTTTTCATGCTTGCGGCAGCTCCTGTCATAATAGTGGGCGGTCAGCTCCGCCAGCGCCCGGGTCTCCCGCAGCAGCGGGTCCAGCGCCGCGATCCTGGTCCGCAGGACGCGCAACTCATCCGGGTCCGACAGCGTTTTCATGGCGGTGCGCAGCTCCGTGATGCGGAGCCGCAGGGCGGCCGCGCTGTCCGCGTATCCGGCGGATATCTCCAAAAGCGTCATGGACGCACCTCCTTTCCGCGGGTCTGGCGGTAAGGCGCCAGCTCCGCCCGGGCAAAGGACGGCAAGCACTCCCGGCAGACCGTGCTGCCGCTACAGTACCAGTACTCCTCTCCGGGAACGATCTCCTGCCCGCATAAAGAGCAGAGCAGGCTGTGCCGCCCCAGGCGGCAAGTGTGTTTCTTCAAAAAAGTCCCTCCTAAAATGTGAAAAATAAAAAATTTGTGTTGACAAAATGAAAACCATCTGGTAACATAAATCCTGCTGTTGGAACTGCTGGTGTAGCTCAGCTGGTAGAGCAGCTGATTTGTAATCAGCAGGTCGGGGGTTCGAATCCGTCCACCAGCTCCAAGTTCACATGGGGGAATTCCAGAGCGGCCAAATGGGGCAGACTGTAAATCTGTTGTCACTGACTTCGGTGGTTCGAATCCACCTTCCCCCACCAAGTACCGACTGCCCAATAGGGCGGTCGGTATTTTTTGTTGTGGATTCCCCCACCAAACGTCCATCCGAAAGGGTGGGCGTTTTTGTTTTGCGGGGTCACGCCAGTGTGTAAGCAGCCGAAACAACAAGAATCTTGTGAACAATGTCAGGATATCACAAGTATATTTGCTTGTCAAGGTATAATTTACAAGTTTCTTGTAAACAATAATTGACAAGGGGCAAAAAATCAGATAGGATATATCCAGAAAGGATGTGTTCCCATGAACTTCGGTGAGCGTATGCGTGCCCGGCGGGAGGAGCTGGGACTCTCCCGGACCCTGCTGGCCCGGCGGCTGGGCGTGTCTGCTTCCGCCATCGGCAATTATGAGACCGGTATCAGCTTCCCCAAGGAGGAAGTGATGCTGCGGCTGTTCGATTGTCTTGAAACGGACCCGAATTTCCTGTTTCAGGACAGCTTTTCCGCCGGAGAGCAGGTCCTTTCCCAAAGCGAGAGGGGGCTGCTGAAGCAGTACCGGGGCCTGTCTCCCGTGGGTCGGGAGACGGTGCGTTCCGTGGTGGAAGCCCTTTGCGTCTATCGGGACGAGCTGGAGCAAAGCCGGGAGCGGCAGGAGCCCCGGGTCATTCCCCTGTACCGCAGCCCCGCCGCCGCCGGCTACGCCGCGCCGGTGTTCGGAGAGGATTTTGACTATGTTCCGGTGACGGACGAGGTGCCTTCGGCGGCAGAATTTGCCGTCCGCATCCAGGGTGATTCCATGACGCCGTATATCGCCGATGACTCGCTGGTCTATGTGAACCGGGACCCGCTGAAAAATGGAGACGTGGGTATTTTCTGCGTGGACGGCGACATGCTGTGCAAGCAGTATTACAAGGACCCCTTTGGAAATGTGTATCTGTTCTCCCTGAACCGTGCCCGGGCGGATGCGGATGTACTGATGACGCCCTCCAGCGGCCGGAGCCTGGTGTGCTTTGGCCGGGTCATCCTCCACGCGCCGCCGCTGCCGGGAAAGGAATAAACGCGGAAAATAGAGAAGCGCCGCTGCATCCGCAGCGGCGCTTTTACATCATGCGGGGGTCAGACGATGAAACCGCCGTCGGCGGTCAGGACCTGGCCGGTGATGAAGGAGGCCTTTTCAGAAGCGAGGAACGCCACGGCGTGGGCGATATCCTCCGGGGTGCCCAATCGTCCAATGGGCGTTTCCGCCACCAGCATCTCCCGGGTCTCCTGTCCCAGGACCCGCACCATGTCTGTTTCGATGCAGCCCGGGGCCACGCAGTTCACGCGGATGCGGGAGGGGGCCAGCTCCAGGGCCAGGGAACGGGTCAGCCCCACGATGGCGGCCTTTGAACAGGCGTAGGCGACTTCGCAGCTGGCGCCCCGCAGGCCCCACATGGAGGAGATGTTGACGATGCAGCCAACCTTTCGGCTGATCATGGCGGGCAGCACGGCCCGGGCGGCGTTTCGGGCGCCGGTGAGGTTTACAGCCAACATGCGGTCCCAGGCCGCGTCCTCCATATCCTGAAACAGGCCCTGCCAGGAGATGCCGGCATTGTTGACAAGAAGGGCAACAGGTCCCAGCTCCGCTTCCGT
>JAETPK010000044.1 GCA_021771265.1 Oscillospiraceae bacterium | reverse complement strand
CTACTCTTTGTTTAAATTCTGGTGTATACCGTTTGTTTGCTACTCCTTTTGGCATAACAAAACACCCCACTTGTTAGATAGTATATCATACTGTCTAACAAATGGGGTGCAGTTCAATTTGGGAAACGCCGCGTTTTTATTTAATTACGGGTTGGAGGTCTGATCATCCCAGAAGCCCTGCCACCAGTCACCACCGGCATCCCCAAAGCCACCGGAGGGGTCCGTGGGTTCCGTGGGTGTGGTCGGCTGCTCCGGCTCTGGGGGAGTCGTGGGTGTTTCACCGCCGGGGTCCTCCATCCCCTCGTCGCCAAAGCCGCCGGAGGGATCGTAATTGGGGTCATTCGGGTCTGTGACCGGTGTCTCCGGCTCAACAGGTGTGCTGTTGTGGGCCGGGCAGCCGCCGGTCGTGCCCTCGGGGTGTCCCTCCGAAGGCGCCTGCGGCTCCAGTGCCTTTTGCATATTCACCAGCAGATACGGGTCATCCTCCGCCCGGATGGTCTCTCCATAGTCCTCCCGGACATAGTCCAGCACGCCCACCTGGGTCACGCTTTCAGCCGGACAATTCTCCGTGGCCAAGCACTTGCCCTCCGTGCAGTAATCCACCATGGTATGGAGCGTACACCGCTCCGTGGGCTCCGTGCCCTTCACCACGGTGACCGTCCGCACGTGAGCGCTCCCGCGCACATCCGCCATGCAGGCCTCCGTAGGCAGCATGCCGCTGTCGGAGCAGACCTCCACGGAGACCAAGCCGCTCTCCGGCTTGGAGAAGGACTTGTTGGGCAGGTCCTGGTGGATCTGCTGCATGACCTTTTTCCACATGGTAATGGCGGGGTTGCCGGAATAGCTGATCTTTTCGTTCTGGTCATAGCCTGTCCAGACCGCCGCCACATAGTAGGGCGTGTAGCCCACGAAATAGCGGTCATAGTTTTCGCTGGTCGTACCGGTCTTGCCGGCAATGGTCATGCCGCTGAACTTGGCGCTGCCGCCGGTGCCCTCATTGACGGCGCCCTGAAGCAGTGTATTCATGAAATAGGCGGTGGTCTCCTTCATGGCCACGTGCTCCTCCGCCTCGTTTTCCAGGATGGTGGTGACTCCGTCAGAAGCAGTGACCTTTACATAGGTCCGGGGCTCATGATACACGCCGCCGTTGGCAAAGCAGGCATAGGCCGCCGCCATCTCCACGGTACTCAAGCCATGGGTCAGGCCGCCCAGACCCAGAGCTGCGGTGTTGATATCATCCGCCACCAGATTTAGTCCCAGCTTTTCCGTGGAGAACGCATAGGAGGCGGAAGTGGTCAGCTTTTCCACCACCTGCACCGCCACGGTGTTGATGGAGCTGGAAACACCCTGAGACAGGGTGGTCCAGCCAGTGTAGCGGTTGGGGGAGTTCTTGGGCCAGGGATTGCCGTTCAGCGGGCGCACCGGGTAGTTATCAAAGGTGGAGGCCATGGTGATGACGCCGGCATCCAATGCCGGGGCATATACCGTCAGGGGCTTGATGGAGGAGCCGGGCTGCCGGCGGCAGGTGGCGTAGTTCCAGATGAGGTTTGCGTCCTTCTCCCCCACCTTGCCCACCATGGCAACAATATTGCCTGTGTAGGGGTCGATGATGGTGATGCCGGATTGCAGCTTCTGGCCGCTGCGGGAGGTCACATCCAGGTTGCTCCGGTCCTCATAGACCGATTCCGCGATCTCCTGAATGTTCGGGTCCAGAGTGGTGTAAATATTATAGCCGCTGTTGTAGATCTTCTGCTTGGCGGCCCCCACGGAGATCTTCTCCTTCTCCGCCAAATCGTTGGCCACGTCCAGGAACACTTGGTCCACGAACCAGGAGTTGATCTTGACGCCGCCGCTGGCCTCCGCCACAAGGTCCTCCGCGGAGGTGGTGCCGTCTGTGAAATGCAGGACCTCCGCCTTGGCGGCCTCGGCCTCCTCCTTGGTCAGATAGTCCAATCCCGTGCCACCGCCGCCGGCCATGCGGTCCAGGATCTGCTCCTGCCGGGATTTGTTCAGCTCCCGGGCGGTGACCTTGGTGCCGTCCTCCCGGGTGATGACCAGGGTGGACATGGGGCCGTACTGGTAGGGGTTGTTGGTGATGGCGATGAGGCAGGCGCACTCCGCCGCGCTCAGCTGGGAAACGTCCTTGCCGAAGTAGTAGTTGGCGGCGGTCTGAACGCCGTAGCAGCCATTGCCCAGATAGATGGTGTTGAGATACAGCTCCAGGATCTGCTCCTTGGTGTAATTCTTCTCAAACTCCAGGGCCCGGAAGATCTCCCGGACCTTGCGGTTGACCGTGGGGCTGTTGTCACCGGTCATGTTTTTCAGCAGCTGCTGGGTGATAGTGGAGCCGCCGAAGGTGTCCTTCATGCCGATGAACATATTCAGCGTGGCACCGGCGGTACGCTTCCAGTCCACGCCGTGGTGGTCGAAGAAACGGTGGTCCTCAATGGCCACCACCGCCTGCCACATGGCGTCCGGCACATCCTCAATATCCACCCAGATGCGGTTTTCCTTGCCATACAGGGTCTGGTATTCCACCCATTCCCCCGACTCCTTGTCCTGATAATAGATGTGGGAGCTGAGGTTCATGGTGTAATCCTCCGCCCGCACCTCCAGGGTCGGCGTCAAGGTGGTCTTCACGTAGGTCATGAAAATGCCCGCGATCATGGCGGCGGTGCAGATGCCGATGAGGAGGATGGTCCCCAGGACAAAGCCCGCTCTCCTTCCCGTTTTCCGTTTGGTGCTTTTACGCTGCCTGGTCTCGTGGCTGCGGGGCGTCCGTTCCGGACCCGACTCCCGTCTTCCGTGTTCCAATGCAGGCACCTCCTTCTTTTGAAAATGATATCCGCGAAAGCGGTCCGCCGCTTCTGGCTTTTTTTGGCGGCAGAGGCTCATGGTCTGCCATAATACTTACTATTGTAACATCCCCTGTCAACATTGAAAAAGTCGTTTTTTCTCCCTAAAAAGTTCCAGACTTTCTCGTTTTTTATTCATATACAAATTTATTTCCGCAAAAGTGTTCTTCTTTTCCGCATTTTGAAAACTTCTTCCTCTTGCAATCGCCTTCCAAGTCGGGTACAATATAGACCATAAATCCAAGAAAAAAGGAGCCTGCCGCCATGTCTGAAGATTTTGGCCCCACTTTTATCACCGTCACCGATGAAGACGGACAGGAGATCGTGCTGGAATTTGTCTCCACCCTGGAGTACAACGGCCAGACCTACCAGGCCTTTTTCCCCGCTGAGACAGAGGATGAGGAAGTGGCTGAGGAGGACACCGGCCTTGTGATCCTGAAGGTCATTCATGAGGACGGCGAGGACCTGCTCTCCACGCCGGACAGCGAGGAGGAAGCGGAGGCCGTTTACCAGCTGTTCATGGAGGAACTGTTCGAAGACAAGGATGGGGAGTGAGCCCTGTCTGAAATTTCCTTCCGGGGCGAACATACTTTCGATTGCATTTCTCTCCATGATGTGATACCGTTGTCATAAGGACATCAGTCCACCCTGCGGGGTTCGTGATAGATCTTTTTTTAACCCACATTTCGTTATACGGGATGCCGGATCAAGTCGTGGTTCGCAGGCCTCCCGGCTGCCTTCTGCGGCTGGAAGTTGGAAGCGATAAAGCGCCTTGGAGGCGACCCACCTGTCCGTAAAGGTGCAGGTTATAACGAGGTCTACACGGCTTTCGCGGGGTCCTTTGTATCCCACAAGGCGGGCGGAGCTTGTTTGCTCCGCCCGCTTTTTCAGGAAATTTTCAGCTCCGTGCTTTATTGTAGAAGACGTGAATTAACACTTGCGAATCAGGCACATATCCAGTATAATGAACAAGTGCGTAATCAACTGAAAAGCAGTTTTGAAACCTGCACCGAATATTTGAGAGGACTGAAACAACAAATGAGCGCATCAAGAGAAAAGAAGACCCGTCAGGATCTGATCAAGAGCGATTGGACCGATCCCAAGACCGCCCGCGAGGCCCAGCAGCGCAAGGCTGAAAAGCGCAGCAACATGGTGTATGGCGCAATCGCCGTGATTTTTGTGCTGGTGGCAGCGGCTTCCCTGGTATGGAAGTCCCAGATCATTCAGAAAACGGCCACTGCCGTCACGGTCGACGGCGAGAAGTACAGCGTCGCCGAGACCAGCTATTACTTCCAGCAGACCTATCAGAACTTTGTGAATCAGAATTCCTATTTTCTCAGCTACATGGGACTGGACACCAGCTCCGACCTGCGGAGCCAGGAATATCCCGGCAGTGAGGACGGCGAGACCTGGTTTGACTACTTCATGGACCAGACGCTCCAGCAGATGATCACCGTCAAGGCCCTGAATGACAGCGCTGCCGCCGAGGGCTTTGCCTGGACGGATGAATTGCAGTCCAAGCTGGACAGCGATATCAGCTCTTTGAAGGAGAGCGTTGTCTCCTCCGGTTATTACACCTCCTTCAAGCAGTATCTGGCCGCTACCTACGGCGCCACGATGACGGAGAAGGTGTTTGCGGAGCAGGCCAAGGCCACTTACCTGGCCCAGGCCTACGCCGCCGCCCACAGCGACAGCCTGACCTACACCGATGCCCAGCTGGAGGAAACCTATCAGGCTGATACCAACAGCTACGACAAGGTGTCCTATGAGTCCATCCGCTTCAGCGGCTCCGTCACCGCCACCACCGACGCCGACGGCAACACGGAGGAAGTCACCGACGAGATGAAGGCTGCCGCCATGGCCGCCGCCAAGGAGGCCGCCGATGCCGCTTACGCCTCCTTCCAGGCCGGTGAGAGCCTGAAGGCGCTGTCTGAAAGCAGTGAGGACACCTACTACACTGATTCCGACGGCGTCTCCTATTCCGCCGACGCCCTGGGCGCCTGGCTGTTTGACAGCGCCCGCCGGAGCGGCGATTCCGCCGTGGTGGAAGACAGCGCCAATTCCGCTTACTATGTGGTCACCTTTGGCCAGCGCTTCCGGGATGAGTACCAGCTGGTGAATGTCCGCCACATCCTCATCCAGCCGGAGGAGACGGAGCTCTCCAAGGATGACGAGGGCTACGACGCCGACGTTCAGGCCAAGAAGGACGCCGCCAAGGCTGAGGCCGAGGAGCTGCTGGCCCAGTGGAAGGCCGGCGAGGCCACCGCAGATTCCTTCGCCGCCCTGGCACAGGAAAAGTCCCAGGATCCCGGCTCTGCCGCTGACGGCGGCTTGATCCCCGATATCTCCAAGGCTTCCAACTATGTGGAGTCCTTCAAGAACTGGTGCTTTGAAGACGGCCGCAAGGACGGCGACACCGGTATCGTGGAGAGCTCTTACGGTTATCACATCATGTACTGCGACTCCCACGGCCTGCCTTACTGGAAAGCTCAGGTACAGGCAACGCTGCAGAGCGAGGATATGAACGCCTGGTACGAGGAGCTCACCGCAGGCTATACCGCCGAGCAGCAGAGCGGCATTCGCTACGTGGGCTGAACGGTTTCCGAAATCCTGCCACGGAGCCGGCTTTGGATCCCAAAGCCGGCTCCCTTTGGCTTCATCTGAGGGGATGTGACCAGTGAATGGATGAACAATTTTTGCGGTGCCAGATGCTGTGGGGCCAGGAGGCCCAGCGGCGGCTGGCGGAGAGCCATGTGATCCTGTTTGGTCTGGGAGGCGTTGGCAGCTACACGGCGGAGTGTCTTGCCAGGGCCGGTATCGGAGAGCTGACCATCGTGGACAACGACACCGTCAGCCCCACCAACCTCAACCGCCAGTTGGAGGCACTCCACTCCACCCTGGGTCAAAACAAGACTGACGCCGTGGCGGCGCGGCTGCTGGACATCCATCCGGCGCTCAAGCTCCACCCCATCTGCGGCACTTACGACGCCGCCCACCGGGAGGCGTTTTTTCCCGCCGGCTGCCACTACGACTATATCGTGGACGCCATTGATCTGGTCAGCTGCAAGCTGGACCTGGCGGAGACCGCCCTTCGGCTGGGTATCCCCCTGGTCATGGCCCTGGGCACCGGCAACAAGCTGGACCCCTCCCTGCTGCGTCTGGCGGATATTTCCGAGACCTACGGCTGTCCTCTTGCCCGGGTCATGCGCAAGGAGCTGCGCAGCCGGGGCATCCACCACTTAAAGGTGGTCTTCAGCCCCGAGGAACCGGCGCCCACCCAGCAAATGGAGGCGCCGCCTCCCGGACGCCGCAGTGTTCCCGCCAGCACCCCCTGGGTGCCCGCGGCGGCGGGGCTGCTGCTGGGCAGCGCCGTGGTCCGGGACCTGATATCCCGGCTGTAAAACGAGAAAAAGAAGAGAAGATATTTATGCTGACTGGTACGATCGTAAACGCCCTGGCCATTTTGGCCGGCGCCGCGGCCGGCATGCTGCTCAAGCAGGTGGCCGGCAAATTTTCCGCGTCCCTGGATGGTGCCGGAACCCTGGGTCTCCGCCTTCAGACCATCATCATGCAGGGGGTGGCCCTGTGCATCCTCTATATCGGTATCGACGGCTGTTTAAACGGTGAAAACGCCCTCATCGCCATTTTGTCCATGGTCCTGGGCTCCATCATCGGCGAGCTGCTGGACCTGGACAAGCGGATGCGCTCCCTGGGCGACTGGGTGCAGGCCAAGTCCTCCCACCTGGCCTTGGGCAGCCAGTCCGCCTCTGTGTCCGAGGGTTTTGTCACCGCCTCCCTGCTGTTCTGTGTGGGCGCCATGGCCATCGTGGGCGCCCTGAACGATGGCCTCACGGGAGACCACTCCACCCTGTTTGCCAAATCTCTGCTGGACGGCATCAGCTCCATCGTCTATGGCGCCTCCCTGGGCATCGGTGTGGCGTTCTCCGCCGCGGCAGTGCTCCTCTATCAGGGGTTCATCGCCCTGGCCGCCTCCTTCCTGGCCCCTTTTCTGGTGGAGAGCGTCATCGCGGAGATGACCTGCGTGGGCTTCCTCATGATCGTGGCCCTGTCCTTCAATATGCTGGGCATCACGAAGATCAAGGTCATGAATCTGGTGCCCGCCATCTTCCTGCCCATCCTTCTGTGCATGTTCATGTAACGAAAAAGAGCCGCTTACGCGGCTCTTTTTTCTGCCTGTCAAAAAACCTGATGGATCGGAAAGGTGGCGGCAAAAAGCAAGGGGAGTACGAGGGGACGGGAGTCCCTTCGTGTTGGATCAAATACCTGCAAAAAGCCTGTGAAAACAGGCGTTTGCGCCGCAAAGCGGCAGCTTTTCGGGCTGCGAGGCAGTCCGAAAAGTGAGGTATTGTGAAGCCTGTCAAACAAGTCTTCCGGACTTTTTTGACAGGCTGAGAGCCGCTTACGCGGCTCTTTTTTCTGCGCTCAGGGAAGCGGGATGACCGTGTCGCCGAAGCGCAGGGCAGCGGCACGCGATGGCGTGACGGGCAGCTTCCAGACATATTCCGTGACCCACCGGCTGGTCTCCGGCGCTCCCTCCCAGCTTGCGTGGACACCGCCGGCGCCGACCTCCGTACCATCCTCCAGCACCAGCGCCACATCCGGGCAAAGCAGGCGGCCCGCGTCTTCCGGGGCGCAGAAGTACCGCAGTCCCGTGGCACTGATCTCCAGCTCCTGAACCTCCAGCTCCGTGAAATCCCCAAACGCTGGGTCCACATAGGACAGCATGAAATCGTCCACTGTCACCACTTCAGGAACTTCCACAGGGGCCAGGGTAAACGCTATGTCCCAGTTCCCTTGGCAGACCAGCTCCCGGTCCGCCAGCAGGTCCTTCAAATGCAGTTCCATGTCTCCGCCCTCCAGCAAGGACGTACTGCCGGGCATGGTCTGATACTGGATCAAAAGCTCCAAAGTCCCGTCCTCTCTGACACGGCAGCCGTCTTTACTGTACTTGATGCTGCCTTTCATCTGTATTCCTAGGCCATCTATCTGCTTTACAGGCACGCCATCCAGATCGGTCTCGGCGAAGGTATAGGTCTTTCCCGGCAGATAGCTTCCACTGACCTTCAGCAGCATCCACAGGCAGCTGTCTCCAACGGTCACAGAGTCCAACGTCACACGGACACTGTTCCGGTTTTCCTCCGGCGTTTCTGTGGCAGGCAGTGCGGTGCTCCCCCAGTCCTCTCTGGACACTTCCGTGCCTATGCCATCGTCAGACCCTTCCGGCAGCGCCGCCTGCTGGCCGCTGACGCCGCTCTCCCCTACGTCCTGCGTCAGATCCAGGATCGCCTGTTCCTGAGCCTGCTCCATTTCTTTTCCGCCGCTGCTCTCTTCCCACCGGCGGTCAAACCATTCCTTTATGCCGGGCGCGCTGACCGCCAGCGCCGTCCCCGCCAAGGCCGCCACCAAGATCACGGCCGCCAAAGCCGCTCCCGATATTTTCCGAAACGCTTTTTTTCTTTCTTGCTTTGTCATACTGCATACCTCCTGTTTCAGCGCCTGGGGGGCACGAACCTGGTCGAAGGTCTCTTTGTATAAGTCTCGCATGGCTCATTCCTCCTCCAGCTGCGCTTTCAGCTTTGCTCTTCCCCGGGACAGGCGTGTCAGGACCGTGGAGGTCTTGACGCCCAGCAATTCCCCCACTTCCGCTGAGGAATACCCCTCGTAGTAATGGAGGTACAGCGGCAGACGGTATTTGGACGGCAGGTCCATGACCGCCTGAAACAGCGCGCTCTGGGCCGGCTCCCGGAACACCGGCTCCGGGCAGCTGTCCAGGGAGACGGTCCTCCTCCGCCAGGGGTTGCGGGCCATGTCCCGGCATACGTTCACCGTCACCCGGACCAGCCAGTACCGCATCCCCCCATCATCCCCGAAGGCCGTATCCGTTTTCCACAGCCGCAGCATCACCTCCTGGGCCGCGTCCTCCGCGTCGGACACCGAGCGGAACCAGTTGAGGGCGATGCGGTACACCATGTCCAGATACCGCTCCACGGCATCTGTGAATTCCCGTTCTGTCAGCATCAGTCTGTTACTCCTTGAAAAGCTTTTCATTTGTAAAACGCGGAAAGGGCGGGAAATATCTCACAGATGCAAAAAAATCTCGCCGCATGCGATTCTCTATGCAAAAGCATCCGGCAGGCAAAATGCCTGCCGGATGCTTTTGTACAGGAAACGCCCATCAGAAGGGGCCATAGCCGGTGACCGCCGCAAAAATGACGAAGGCGGAGCAGATGAGCAGCTCCACCGCCACCACGGGCAGGGCGAACTTGAACCACTTGTTGAAGGGGATGCCCGCCACGCCCAAGGAGGCGCACAGGGTGCCGTGCGTGGGGATGATGGCGTTGGTGAAGCCGTCACCAAACTGGAAGGCCAGCACCGCCGTCTGGCGGCTGATGCCGACGATGTCCGCCAGAGGTGTCATGATGGGCATGGTGGTGGAGGCCTGACCGGAGCCGGAGGGGATGAAGAAGTTGATGATGCACTGGACGACCAGCATGCCCTCGGCAGCCACCGCCTTGGGCAGGCCGGAGATGAGGGTGGCCAGGGCGTGGACGATGGTATCCAGGATCTGACCTTCGCTCATGACCACCAGGATGCCCCGGGCGATGCCGACGATGAGGGCGCCCATGGCGATATCCTTGGCACCGGCAATAAAATCCCGGGCCATCTGATTGGGCTGGGTACCGCCCAAAATGCCACCTAGAATACCCATACCCAGGAACACGGCGGCAATGTCCAGCACGCCCCAGCCAAACTGCATGACACCCACCACGATGATGATGAGGCCGCCGGCCAAGGCCAGCAGCACCAGGATGTCCCGGGCGCTCAGCGTCACGTCCTCAATGGTGATCTTCTTGTCCTTCTGGGCCAGCTCCAGGTCCCGCACATAGCTGTATTCCGGGTTTTTCCGGACCTTGTTGGCATAGCGCAGGATGCACAGGGGCACAACGACCACCATCACCAGCCACACCGCGATGCGCAGGGGCATGCCGGAGAAGGTGGGCAGCTCCGCGATCTTCTGGGCGACGCCCACGGTAAAGGGGTTCAGGAAGCCGGAAGAGAAACCGATGGCGGCGCCGAAGGTCACCATGGCCATGCCCACGATGGCGTCGTAGCCCAAGGCACGGGCCAGTGCGATGCCGATGGGAATAAAGATGATGGTCTCCTCAGACATGCCGAAGGTGGCGCCGCCCAGAGAAAACACGAACATCATCAGGGGGATGATGAGCTTTTCACGGCCCTGGAGCCGGTAGGCCAGCTTCTTGATGCCATTTTCCATGGCGCCGGTTTGGGTGATGATGTTGAAAGCACCGCCCACCACGAAGATAAACACCATGATGTCGGCCACCTCCACCATGCCGTTGGGAATGGCGTGGAGAAAGTCGAAAAAGCTCACCGGGCTCTGCTCCACATAGGTGAAGGAGTTGGGGTCCACCACGTTGCGGTTGGCGGTCTCATTAAAGATCCGCTCATAGCTGCCGGCGGGGATCACATAGCTGCACACCGTCATCAGGGCAATGATGCAGAACAGGATCACAAATGTATGGGGAAATGCCAGTTTTCTCTCTCTTTTTTCTTTCACAGCAAAGATTCCTCTCTGAGTCATTTTTTACCTGAAAAAGCCCGGGGTAATTGCATTACCCCGGGCTTTCTGCTCGGAAACGAAAGGGAGCTTACTTCAGCTCGACCTTGCCGCCGACCTCTTCCAGCTGCTTCTTCAGAGCCTCGGCCTCATCCTTGGAAACGGCTTCCTTCAGGGTCTTGGGAGCGCCCTCAACGGTAGCCTTGGCCTCGGCCAGGCCCTGGCCGGTGATCTCACGGACAGCCTTGATGACCTTGATCTTGGCAGCGGCGTCGAAGCCGGTCAGGACCACGTCGAACTCAGTCTTCTCAGCCTCGGCGGGAGCGGCAGCGGCAGCGGGAGCAGCCATAGCAGCGGCGGAAACGCCGAACTCTTCCTCCAGAGCGTGCACCAGCTCGCTCAGCTCCAGAACGGTCAGACCCTTGATCTCTTCGATCATAGCGGTAACTTTCTCAGACATTGTATTTGCCTCCTAATAGTAAAATTTTTAAATGTGGGGCGTCAGCCGAATCATTCGGCGGCGGGGGCTTCCTCGGCGGGAGCGCCGTTCTTCTCGGCGATCTGCTTCAGGACAACAGCCAGGCCGGTAATGGGAGCCAGCATGGTGCCCAGGACCTGCGCCTGCAGGACGGGCAGAGCGGGAATGGAAGCCAGGGAGTTGATGGTGGCCAGGTCCACGGGCTTGCCGTCCATGAAACCACCCTTGATCTCGAACTTGCCGTCCAGCTTCTTGGCGTAGTTGGCCATGACACGGGCGGGAGCCACGGGATCATCGCACAGAGCCAGAGAAGTGGTGCCGTTCAGCAGATCGTCCAGGTCGCTGAGGCCGTTGTTGTTGAAAGCGAAGCGGAGCAGGGTGTTCTTCACGACTGCGTAATCCACGTTGCTCTCACGGCACTCCTTGCGCAGCGCGGTGTCTTCTTCAACGGTGATACCCTTGTAGTCGACAATCACGCCTGCGGCGGCCTTCTGGATCTTCTCGGTCAGCTGGGCCACGATGGCCTGCTTTTCAGATAAGACCTTTGCATTAGGCATTCTTGTTTTCACCTCCAGGAAATTTGTGGGGTGTATCTGAATATCGGCGGAATGCAGGATGACACGGGATTTTTTCCCCAGGCAAGGCGATTTTCCGCAGGAATCCTGTCGGATCTCAAGGAAAATCAACACGGCATGGCGGAAAAAGACCTGTCAAACGGCGTTTTGACGGTGTTCAGATATACCCAAAGGTGCGTTCAAAAAGGAAACCGTCCTTGTGCGCAAAGACACACAAGGACGGATAGCAAATCATATTTGCCGCCCTCGGCAGGATTTATGGCTTGCGCCACCTGCTGTCTTTGGAACGCATCTGATATTATATTCAAGTATTCGACAAATGTCAATACTCAAATATCATTTTACCCAATTCTCTCGCGGGAACGGGTCGGGCACGAAGGATGCGCTGAAAGCTCAGATCATCTTCGCGGTGTTCATCTTTACGCCGGGGCCCATGGTGGAGGCGGCGACGCAGGAACGGATATACTGGCCCTTGGCAGTGGCGGGCTTGGCCTTGACGATGGCGCCCATGAGTGCGTTGTAGTTCTCGGTCAGCTTCTCGGGGCCGAAGGACACCTTGCCGATGGGGCAGTGGATGATGTTGGTCTTGTCCAGGCGGTACTCGATCTTACCGGCCTTGACCTCCTTCACGGCCTTGGCCACGTCGGGCGTCACGGTGCCGGCCTTGGGAGAGGGCATCAAGCCCTTGGGGCCCAGGACCTTACCGAGGCGGCCGACAACACCCATCATATCGGGGCTGGCGACGACCACGTCGAAATCAAACCAGTTTTCCTTCTGGATCTTCTCCACCAGGTCCATATCGCCGACATAATCGGCGCCGGCCTCCCGGGCAGCGTCCGCCTTGTCGCCCTTGGCGAACACCAGGACGCGGACGGTCTTGCCGGTGCCGTGGGGCAGCACGATGGCGCCGCGGACCTGCTGATCGGCGTGACGGGAGTCAACGCCCAGCTTCACATGCAACTCGACAGTCTCGTCGAACTTGGCGCTGGCGGTTTTGCAAATGAGAGCCAAGCCCTCAGCAGCCTCGTACTGAGTGTTCTTGTCGATCTGCTTGGCACTTTCCTTATATTTCTTGCCTCTAAACAATGTTACTTCCTCCTCATAGTGGTTCTTCGGAATTGATCCTCCCACTGTATGGAGCGGCCTCGCAGCCGCTCGGCTGTTGTGAAATGTCAGTCAGTTGGCCGTGGCGCTCAGTCGCCCACGACAACGCCCATGGAGCGGCAGGTGCCGGCGATCATGCTCATGGCGGCTTCCAGGCTGGCGGCGTTCAGGTCCTTCATCTTGATCTCGGCGATCTTCTGAATGGAGGCCTTGGAGATGGTGGCCACCTTGTTCTTGTTGGGCACGCCGGAGCCGGACTCGATGTTGCACTCCTTCTTGATCAGGACCGCCGCGGGGGGCGTCTTGGTGATGAAGGAGAAGGAGCGGTCGGAGTACACGGTAATGACGACGGGGATGATCATGCCCATGTCGTTCTTTGTGCGCTCGTTGAACTCCTTGGTGAAGGCGGCGATGTTGACGCCGTGCTGGCCCAGAGCGGGGCCAACGGGGGGAGCGGGAGTCGCTTTGCCTGCGGGGATCTGCAGTTTCACATAACCAGTAATTTTCTGTGCCACGGAGTAGCACCTCCTAAATCATAGATGTGGTGGCGGCCGTAAAGCCGTCTTTGGCGGGACGAAGGGTCCCTCCCACTTGCGCCGGAAACGCCCGGCGTGGCGGCACCCAAAGGTGCTGTTTTCTCAGTCCTGGACCTCTATCTGGTCCAGTTCCAGTTCCACCGGCGTCTCGCGGCCGAACATGGAGACCATGACGCTGACCCGGTTCTTTTCGGGCTCGATCTCCTCCACGACGCCGGTAAAGCTGGCCAGCGGGCCGTCCATGATGCGAACATGGTCGCCCACGCCGTATTTGACAACGATCTCGTGCTTTTCCATGCCCATGGCAAGCACCTCTTCCTCTGTCAGAGGGATGGGCTTGTTGGCGCTGCCGACAAAGCCGGTGACGCCGCGGACATTCCGCACCAGATGCCAGGTATCGTCGGTCATGACCATCTTGATGAGCACGTAGCCGGGGAACACTTTCCGCTCCACCTCTTTGGAGGCGCCGGAATCGGTGATTTCCGTGACGGTCTCCATAGGGACCTCGATCCGCAGGATCATGTCCTCCATGCCGCGGCCGGTCACGAACTTTTCAATGCTGGTCTTGACGGCATTTTCATAGCCGGAATAGGTATGGACAACATACCACTTCGCGCTGTCTGCCATCGTTTCTTACCCCAGAACGCTCAGGAGCATATCCAGAGCAGTCCCCAGCACGCCGTCGAAGATCCAGATGCAGGCGCCGATTACCAAAGAGCACATCAGCACAGTGCCGGTGTTTTCAATGACGGTCTTGCGATTGGGCCATACGACTTTCTTCAGCTCGCTTTTCATTTCACGGAACCACAGGCCGCGGTCCTTTTTCTTCTTTGCTTCTTCTGCCATTTCGTTACACGCCCTTTCTTATTCGTTGTTGACCATTACTTGGTCTCGCTGTGGAGCGTGTGCTTCTTGCAGAAGGGGCAATACTTATTCAGCTCAAGCTTGTCCGGGGTATTCTTCTTGTTCTTCATCGTATTGTAGTTTCTCTGCTTGCACTCATTGCATCTCAGGGTCACTTTTACGCGCATTTAACGGCACCTCCTTATTATTGGTATCCAGCACGGCTCCGCCGGGGATACCGACTGCCTCCCTGCCTTTTTGCAGGGTCTTTCCGCCGCCGCCTGAAAAGCGAAAAAAGCGCACGACAAAAAAGCCCTTTTTCACAGGTAAGAGAGATTGTAGCATAAGTCAAAGGGAAGGTCAACTGCTTTTTGCGAAAAAATCCCAGTATTTTTCATTGTTCCTCTCTTCCGCCTTGCGTCAAGAGGGGTCGTGTGTTATCATAGTGGCGAAAACCACACATCACAGAGAAGGAGCGGCTTTTATGCGCATCATGGCCATTGATTACGGCGACGCCCACACCGGCATCGCCATCTCCGACCCCACCGGCTTTCTCGCCGGCTTTACCACCGTCATCACCGCCTACCGCCCGGAGGCAGTGGCGGAGCAGGTCGCCGCCCTCGCCAGGGAGCACGGCGCGGAGGAGCTGGTGCTGGGCCATCCCATCAACATGGACGGCACCCGGGGTCCCCGGGCGGAAAAGGCGGAGGCCATGGCGGAGCTTTTAAAGGAAGCCACCGGATTGCCGGTAGTCCTTTGGGATGAGCGGCGCACCACCATCGACGCCCACCAGATCCTCATGACCGGCGGCAAAAATGCCAAGCAGCGGAAAAAGGTGGTGGACGCCGTGGCGGCCTCCCTCATCTTGGAGGGATACCTCACCTATAAAAAAAGCCACCTCTGAGCACAAAGCCGCCCGAAAGGCGGAGGGTCCGTTCCCCCCTCCCCTTTCGGGCGGTCATTTTTTCTGTCACGCCTGGTCCCGGCACACTTCCTCTGGCGGCTGGTCCAGCTGCCAGGGGTCCTGAAACAGGGCGTGGATATACCGCAGGGCGGAGGCAAAGTAAAAGCCGTCCACCACCCGTTCGTCCGTCACCAGGTTCCAATCCACGTACTTCCGCAGGACCACGGTGCCATCCTTCCGCAGCTCATACACCCGGCGCTTTTTGCCGAAGGAGCAGAACACCGGCACGTTGCCAAAGTCATACAGGTGGTGGTAGATGGGCGGAATGCCCAGGGAGGCCATGGAGGTGATGTACAGAGAGCCGTGGAAGGGAGACAGGTCCGTCAGCGCCCGGGGCAGCAGGCCAAAATAATCCGCCGCCTGCAGCAAAAACACAAAGCCCCGCAAAAGCAGCCCGGGGATCAGGTTGAACGCCCTGGCCAGCGAATCGAAGGAGGTGTCCGCCGGCGCGTCCTTCACCTGCCGGACCTTTTCGTTGAAGCGGCGGTACACGGTCTCCGCCGTGTCGGCGGGGTCGAAGGTCACCTTGATGACCGTGTCGGGGGAGTGGTTGGTCATCTCCTTTTTGATGGTCATGTTGATCTGGACCTCCCGGTCCCGGCAGTAGATCTTCTGTCCGGCGATAAAGCGGTTCAGCCCCGGATACCGGGCGCAGGCCCGAACGTAAGAGGCCAGCAGCACATGGAGGATGCCGAAGTTCTTCATCCCCGCCCGGCGCTTTTCAATAATATAGCGCTCGATATTGGTGATCTCGATATGGTCCTGAATGAAATTCTGGGAGGTATTCCGGGTCTTCATGATATAGGGCGACACGGCGAAGATAGGCGGAAGCGTCCGCAGGCGCCGTCCGTCCGCCCGGTCTCCGAACCGGCGGACGTAGGCGCCCTCCTCCATCGGGCGCTTTTTCATGGCCAGACTCAGCAGCAGCATGGCGGCCATGCACAACAGCACGGACACCTCCGGCAGCCAGTCATGGAGCGGCCAGCCGCTTTTCTGCCGGTCCTCTACTATCATATGGTATGCCATGGGCAGGCCGAACAAAAACCACAGCGGCACCTGGGAGGGCACCCGTCCCGTCACCGTGGCGGTGTACAGCACCGCCACCAGCGCATACAGCAGCAGACACAGCACCGTGTGGAGTCTGGAGGGGAATCCCAGCGCCTTGACGGCAAAAAACACACAGCCCATCCAAACGGGGATGGCGGTCCGGTACAGCCGCTCCCGGCAGTCCATCAGGGCAGTCAGCGCAAACAGCAGGTTCGCCGCGATGGGCAGGAGGATTTGGAGCCAGAACGTCGAGCGGGAGATCGCGGTCTCCCCACAGGCCCAGACGGTGCGCACCACTGCCGAACAAACCATACACAGCGCCGACAGGATCACCAGGGCGTTGACCCGGGGGACCCAATAGGCAGTTTTTTGTTTCATAACAGTAATATTTTAGCATGCTTTTTTTGCTTTGAAAAGCAACCGGGCACAAAAAAACGCTTCGTTTTTCAAAACGAAGCGTTTTTTCATTGCGTTCAGCCCTTGATGGAGCCATCGGCGTTGAATACCGGCAGAGGCGCCAGGAACTTGATGTCCCTGCGGTCCTTGGCGGCACCCTCGGCCAGCACGGCCAGACGGTCGGCCACGGTGCCGCCCGCCACCTGCACCAGCGTTTCCAGCGCGTGGAGCGAACCGCCGGTGGAGATAACATCATCCATGACGAGGATGCGCTTGCCGCGGATGAGGTCCGCGTCATCCCGCCCCAGATACAGCTTCTGGGCGCCGGCGGTGGTGATGGACTGATCCTCCACGCACAGGGGGTCCGGCATGTAGACCTTGGCGCCCTTACGGGCCAGGATGTACTTTTTCGCGCCGGACTGGCGGGCCATCTCATGGATCAGGGGGATGCCCTTGGCCTCGGCGGTGAGCATGTAATCATAGCTGCCCGGGTCCACCAGCTTCAAAAGCTCCCTGGCGCAGGCCACAGTCAGCTCCGCGTCGCCGAATACCACAAAGGCGCCGATGTACAGGTCGTCTGTCACCTTGCAGATAGGCAGGTCACGTTTCAGACCCGCCACTTCCAGAGTATAATGCATAGTTCTGCCTCCCATATCAAAATACACAGGGGTCTTTTCTAAGAATCACAACAACATTATACAAGCTGGCGCCGGAAAGTCAATAAGGCGCTCCGTCTCAGGAGACGAAAGCAGCCGGCACAAGGCCGGCTGCTTCAGGCGGATTCAGGACTGCTTGGCATCGATATAGGAATAGAGCGTATATTTGGAAATTCCGAAATACCTGGCGATCTTGTCGCCGGATTTTGTGACGAGAAACGCTCCGTTCTGGTTGAGGAATTGGATGGCCCTCACCTTGTCGTCCTTGTTCATCAGCGCCACGGGCTTGCCCACCAGCGCCACGGACTTTTGGATCAGCTCCTCCAGCAGGTCGTTGACATTGACGATCTTCTCCGGCTCCGTCTGGGCGGGCTCCTGGGTGGAGATCAGGTCCTGAATGGCGCTCTCCACCATGAGCAGGCGGGAGATATCATAGTTAATGGCCAGTATGCCAGACACCTTGCCCTTGCCGTTTCGGATATACACGGTGGAGGACTTCAAGATCTTGCCGTCGGGGGTCTTGGTCAGGTAGCACAGATGGTCCTGCGTTTGGGGGTCGTTGGTCTCCATCTGCTCGATGACCACATGAGAAGCGCCGTCGCCCACCTTCCGGCCGGATACGTGGCCGTTTTCGATCGCGACGATGGTGTGGTCCGGATGGCGGCTCAGGTCATGGACCACCACCTCACAGCTGCTGCCAAACTGCGCGGCAATGCCGTGGGCCACCTGCTTCAGCAATTCCAGTTTACTGCTTTCCGTGGGACATTCCTCCTTTTTCCGTTGAAAACAACTAACTCACCAGTTTCATCATACCATATCATTTGCAAAAAGCAACCACAAATTCAAAAAAATTTTTTGGTTTTCTAATTTTTTGTTTGACAAGTGGGATTCTTATGCTATGATAGAGGCAGAGAACAGCATCGGGTCCTGAGGATCGTGTCGCTCACAACGAGATATATGGAGGTCAGTGTTATGGATTTTGAAGCGATCAAGGCAGCCGCGGAAGGCTATAAAGCAGACATGTCCCGTTTCCTGCGGGAGATGATCTCCCACCCCAGCGAGAGCTGCGAGGAGAAAGACGTTGTCCTGTGCATCAAGGCCGAAATGGAAAAGCTGGGCTTTGACAAGGTGGAGATTGACGGTCTGGGCAACGTCATCGGCTGGATGGGCGAGGGCGAGAAGATCATCGCCATCGACTCCCACATCGACACCGTGGGCATCGGCAATATCGATAACTGGGAGGCCGATCCCTACCAGGGCTATGAGACCGAGGACATCATCTTCGGCCGGGGCGGCTCCGACCAGGAGGGCGGCATGGCCTCCGCCGTGTACGGCGCCAAGATCATGAAGGACCTGGACCTCATTCCCGCTGGCTACAAGATCATGGTGGTGGGCTCCGTCCAGGAGGAGGACTGCGACGGTATGTGCTGGCAGTACATCGTCAACAAGTACTTCAACGGCCCGGAGGACGCCCGCAGCAAAATCGAATTCGTCATTTCCACCGAGCCCACCGACGGCGGCATCTACCGGGGCCACCGGGGCCGCATGGAGATCCGGGTGGACGTGAAGGGCGTCAGCTGCCACGGCTCCGCTCCCCACCGGGGCGACAACGCCATTTACAAGATGGCCGACATTCTCCAGGACGTCCGCGCCCTGAACGAAAACGGCGACGGCCCCTCCAACAAGGTCCGGGGCCTGGTGAAGATGCTGAATCCGGAATTCAACCCCGCCCACTATGAGGACGCCCAGTTCCTCAGCCGGGGCACCTGCACCGTCTCCCAAATTTTCTATACCTCTCCCTCCCGCTGCGCCGTGGCCGACGGCTGCTCCATCTCCATCGACCGCCGCATGACCGCCGGCGAGACCTGGGATTCCTGCCTCCAGGAGAT
>JAETPK010000146.1 GCA_021771265.1 Oscillospiraceae bacterium | reverse complement strand
AGCAGGTCGCGCTCGTCTACCTGGTTGAGAAAGTGGACGGTGTTCTCGCCGTCCTCCGCCCGGTCGATGATGATGTAGAAATAGTTGCCGCCTTTTGTGACCACGGTGATGAACTGCTTATCCCCGGCGCTCTCACCGGCGATATCGTCCACCAGGGTCATGTTGCCCTCCGGGGTCAGGGGCTGGGGCTCATAGCCGCCCGTGGTCTCCTCCCCGGTGTAGTAGGGCTCACCGTCCCCGCCGCCGGCGAAGGCCACGGTGGAGGTGGCCGCCATGCAGAAAAGTGCCAGGAACACGGCGGCGAAACGGCGAAAAGCTCTGTTACGCTTCATCTTCCACATCCTCGCTTTCTTCCGTCTCCATCAGCCCGTCCGGCAGGGAGATCATGCCGCTGGCATAGGCGCGCAGGAAGGCGGTCAGCTCCCTGTTGTCCATGCGGACAGCCTTTACCATGCGGACGATCTCCAGATTCTCCTCCTCCGTGAGCTGGGCTTCCAGCGTGCGGAGGCGCTTCTGCTGCTCCACGATCTTCTCCCTCGTTTTCTCAATATCCTTGCGGATCTTCTCAGTCGTTGCCATTCTTACAAATATCCTTTCGGTGACAAGTTTTTTCGTATCGGTATTTCATTTGTGCCGGATACAGCGGTTCGGGTGGGCGGCGGCTGCCGGTCCACTCCCGTCCGCCCGCCAGCCCCGCGCATCGCCAGCCGGAGGCACGGAGGCTGACGCCGCTCTCCGTGTCCAGAATATAGGTAATGATCTTTCGGTAGCCCAGGACCTTCGCCGCCCGCGCCGCCGCGCCATAGAGGAAGCTGCAAGCGTTTTTCGTTCCGTCCGTGCAGAGGCGGTTGACCTCCAGGGTCAGCCCATCGTCCAGGTATCGGCTCACCGGCCGCCCCACGATGGCGACGCCTGCCAGCCGGTCATTCGCCATGCAGCCCAGGGAAAACTTATGCCCTCGCACCGGCTTATGGTGGCGGTGATGCTCTGCGACAAACCTGTTTGCGTCGGCAAGGGACATTGGTTTTACGGTCAGCATCGGCTCCGCCTCCATCAGTTGTACGGCGGTCTGCCATAGGCGTAAAGGTGGGACTGCCAGTAATTTGTGTTGAGACTGGTGTACTGGATGGGATCCCCGCAGTGCAGGAGCATCCCGTCCCCCACATAAAAGCCCACATGGCTGACCCCCGGCGTGTCGTAGGTGCCCACAAAGAACACCAGATCCCCCGGCTGCGGCTCGGACACCGGCGTAGAAATGTTGTAGAGGCCCTGCGCCCCCAGCCGCCCGGTATCGCACAGGCCGCTGCTGGTCAGGACATAGCTGACAAAGCCGCTGCAATCAAAGGAGGTGGAAGGGCTGCTGCCGCCCCACACATAGGGGAATCCCAGATACTTCTCCGCCTCCGTAATAAGCGCCGCAAAGCGCTCGTCGGACAGGTACTCCGCCGGGATCTCGTACTTGGCGGGTGGGTTGGTCACATACTTGGGAACATAGCCAGAGGACGGGAACAGGTCGGGGCGGTTGCCCAGGGTGGACATATACACGGCGTACATGGAAAGCGTCTCCTGATCCATCATGTAGACCGGCAGATGGGAGAGGTCGAAGTTTTCCAGCTTCACGGTGCAGATATAATAATCGTAATAGACCCGGTAGCTCTCCGTATGGGTGTTGCC
>JAETPK010000043.1 GCA_021771265.1 Oscillospiraceae bacterium | reverse complement strand
TTGATCATGACGATGACATGGTGCCCCTCCACCATTCGGATAGCGGCGGCGCTGACCTGGTCCGTGATATCCTCCAGCAGCTGGAGGCTCTTTTCCGGGTTGCTGAGGCAGGCGCCCAGGGCGGCGGCGTATTTCAGGCCCACCCGGGGAAAGCCGGGAATGCCCACGCTCATGCCGTTTTTGTAGATGCCGGGGTTCACCTCCATTTTGATGGAGACGATCTCGCCGCCGATGGCGTGGTGAGCGTCGGCGGCGGCCAGGGCCACGCAGACGGGCTCGGTGCAGCCCAGGGCCGGGACCACCTCCTGGTGCAGCAGTGTCAGCAGTTCTTCCTTCGTGATCATATCGAAAGCTCCTCCTTTTTTGTTTCAGGCGCTGTGCTCTTGATGGTTATTATAATTAAAAAGCAAGTTTTGTGCCAACTCTTTTTCTCCCGATTTCCCGGTTTTTCCTTGCAAAACGACTGAAAGCGTGATTAAATGGTTGAAGTAAATGGTCAAAAGGAGTGGTTCTGTGGCAACCAAAAAGAAGATCTCCGTCATCGCCCTTGATCCCCGGGCAGGGAGATCCTACGGGGAGGACATCGCCAGCCTGTTTGCGGATGTGGCGGACATCTCTGTTTTTTCCGTGCTTGACGGCAGCGCCTCCGGGATTCTGGAGCGGGCGGACCTGTTCGTGGCCTCTACCGACGCCTACGGTTCCCCGGAGGAGCTGGCGAAGCACATCCCTCTGGACAGCCAGACCATGGCCATCGAGGTGTCCTTCCGGTGGCGGGAGCTGCGGAAATTAAAGGAACTGCCCGCCGGCAGCAAGGTACTGTTTGTAAACCTGACCCAGACGATGGCCCGGGAGGCCATTGCCCAGCTGGAGCAATTTGGCGTCACCCATGTCCACTGGATCCCCTTCTACCCCGGTGCCCGGCTGGACGAGGATGTCCACATCGCCGTGACGCCGGACGAGATGCGGTACGTCCCGCCGGGAATGGAGACTGTCATCAACCTTGGTCAGCGGGTCTGCACCTCCGGCATGATGATCGAGATCGCCCTGCGGCTGGGGCTGGAGCAGCTGCTGGAAGGCGCTGCGTTTCAGGAGTATGCCCGCAGCGTGGCCTCCAACAATTACAGCTTTGACCAGATGTTTGCCCGGTCCATCCGCTTGGAGAGCCGTTTCCATATTTTAATGGAGAGCCTGGAGGACGGCGTCATCGGCATCAACGAAAAGGGGGAGATTTTCGCCTGCAGCCGTCGGGCCGAGGACATGACCTGCGTCAGCGCCGCTCTTATCCAAGGCAAGCGGTGCGAAGAGGTATTCCCTTATATTCCCTTCGCCCAGTGCCTCCGGACCCGCCGGACCCTGCCCGCCAAGGTCACCAAGGTCAACGGCGTCAATCTCAGCGTGGAGGTGGTGCCGGTCATCCGGCAGAATGCCTGCATCGGTGCCTTCGCCCTCCTGCAGCGGTTCAACGACGTGGAAGCCCGGCAGAACGAGCTGCGGGGCCAGCTGCTCCACAAAGGCTATTACGCCAAATACAGCTTTGACGATGTCATCGGTCAGTCCGAGGCCATCTGCCGGACAAAGGCGACGCTGGCCCGGATGGCCGCCAGCGAAAGTCCTATCCTTTTGATCGGTGAGACCGGCACCGGCAAGGAGCTGTTCGCCCACGCCGTCCATCGGGCGTCCCACCGGGCGGACGGCCCCTTTGTGGCCATCAACGTGGCCGCCTTCCCGGAAAATCTTCTGGAAAGCGAGCTGTTCGGCTACGAGGAGGGGGCCTTTACCGGTGCCAAGAAAGGCGGCCGTCCCAGCCTGTTTGAGCTGGCTCACAAGGGCACCTTGTTCCTGGACGAGGTGGAGGGCATGAGTCCCGCTCTCCAGATCAAGCTGCTGCGGGCCCTGCAGGAGCGGGAGGTCATGCGAGTGGGCGGCAACCGCATCATCCATGTGGATGTCCGCATCGTGGCCGCCACCAACGAAGCGTTGGAGCAGAAAGTCCGGGAGGGCACCTTCCGCCGGGACCTCTACTACCGTCTCAACACCCTGCCGGCGCTCATCCCGCCTCTGACGGCCAGGGGCGACGATATGTTCCTGCTGATGGACCAATTCCGCCGGGAGCTGAACGGCAGCTTCCGTCTGACGGAGCCGGTGCGGGACTTCTTCCGCCGTCACACCTGGCCCGGCAATATCCGGGAGCTGCGGAACGTGGTGGAATACTTTATCTATACAGGGCATCAGGACATCACCATGGAGGACCTGCCGCCCACGCTGTTCCTCTCCGGAGAGATCCTCCCCCGCCCGGCTCCCGCCCCGGCGCACCGGGAACAGCGGCCCTCTGACGCTTTCTGGTTCGTCCTCTCCCAGCTGTACGAGGCATCCGAGGCCCAAATGCCCATGGGCCGGGAGAAGCTGCTGCAAAAAGCCAGGGAGGCCCACGTGCCCATCTCGCAGCAGGAGGTCCGGGCCATCCTCGCCGATATGGCAGAGCGGGGGCTGGCCCGGGTCAGCAGGGGCCGGGGCGGCAGCCAGCTGACGCCCAAGGGCCGGGAGCTTTGGGAAACAGGTCAAAGATAAAATTTTTTGACCATTTAAGATATTTCAACCATTAAATAACCATTTAAGAAACAGTTCCGCCTGTTTGGCGTGTGAGAATCCCCGGGGAGGATTTTGGTGATCTGCTAAAATCCTCCCCGGGGGTTTTATGCGCTTTTCCGATTTCAAAGCCGGTTTTTCCGGAAAATGCCGCCGCGGCTGTTTTTGGCACGGTTTTTGCTTTAATTGTTTATCAAACGCACACAAACAACCCACTCAGAGAAAGGATGCTGCGATCATGCGATACGATTTCGACCAGGTGGTGGACCGGTCCAAAAACCTCTCCGCTAAGTACGACGAACGGAAGAAAAAATTCGGCACCGAGGATGTGATCCCACTGTGGATCGCGGACATGGACTTCAAAACCGCCCAGCCCATTATCGATGCACTGAAGGCCCGGGCGGAGGAGGGCATCTGGGGGTATACAGCCCGGCCCGCCAGCTATTTTGAGGCTGTGAAAAACTGGCAGAAGCGCCGCAACGGCTGGGACACCGACACCGCGCTCATGAGCTTTTGTCCCGGTGTGGTCCAGACTCTCAGCGTCATGGTCCAGCTCTATACCCCACAGGGGGGCAATGTGCTGATCCAGACCCCTGTGTACGGCGAGTTCTACGACATGGCGGAGCTTGCCGGACGGCACGTCATTGAGAATCAGCTGGTGGAGCGGGACGGCAAATGGGTCGTGGACTGGGAGGACTTTGAGGAAAAGCTCCAGAGCGCGGATATCTTCCTGTTGTGCAATCCCCACAACCCCTTGGGGCTAGTCTGGACGGAGACCGAGCTGCGCCGGATGATGGAGCTGTGCCTGCAATACCACGTTCTGGTGGTCAGCGACGAGATCCACTCCGACCTGATTTTCCACGGCAAGCATCACACTCCCACCGCCTCCCTGTCCCCGGAGATCGCCGCCAACGTGGTCACCGGCATCTCCGCCACCAAGACGTTCAATTTGGCGGGCCTCCAGGCCAGCACCGTGGTGTTTCCCAACGCCCACATGAAGGCCGTGTTCGACCAGTTCTGGACCAACATGGACATCCACCGCAACAACGCCTTCTCCGTCACCGCCATGGAGGTGGCCTTCAACGAGGGTGAGGAATGGCTGGAGCAGCTGCTGCCCTACATCAGCGATAACTTTGACTTTGTGGTGGATTACTGCAAAAAGCACATCCCGCAGATCAAGACCTACGCCCCCGACGCCACCTACCTCATGTGGCTGGACTGCCGGGAGCTGGGACTGAGCAACGAGGCGCTCCATGACTTCATGATCCAAAAGGCGAAGCTGGGTCTCAACGACGGCTGCGCCTTCGGCCGGAGTCTCAATGGCTATATGCGGCTCAACGCCGCCTGCCCCCGCAGCGTGCTGGAGCGGGCCATGAGACAGCTGGAAGCTGCCGTGAACGGCCTGTAAGGGCCGGCGGTTTCACTTATCCCCAAAAGATAGAAAACAGAAAAGGAGACATCACCATGCAGAAAAAGTCCTTCTGGGAGCAATACAAGATGCCCATCCTGCTCCTTGGCGGCATCGCCATCGGCTCCATCATCGGCATCATTTCCCCCGCGTTCGGACAAAAGCTCAAGCCCATCGGCGATATTTTCCTGAACCTGCTCTTCACCATTGTGGTGCCCCTGGTGTTCGTGTCCATCGCCTCCGCCGTGGGCGGCATGGTGAACATGAAGCGGCTGGGCAAGATCCTGGGCAGCACCATCGCTGTGTTCCTCATCACCGGCGCCATCGCGGGCGTGTGCGTTTTGACCTGGGTAAACCTCTTCAATCCCTCCGCCGGCACCAATATCCAGCTGGGCGCCGCGGAGATGGGAGAAGCCAAGACTGCCGCGGAGCTGATCGTGGAATCCCTGACCGTCAGTGATTTCAGCGAGCTGCTGAGCAAATCCCATATGCTGCCTCTTATCATCTTCTCCATCATCTTCGGCTTCTGCACCGCGCTCTGCGGCGGCGAGGAAAGCCCCGTGGGCAAGCTGCTGGCCAACCTGAACAACATCATCATGAAGTTCGTGGGGGTCATCATGACCATCGCTCCCCTGGGCCTGGGCGCTTACTTCGCCAACCTCATTGGCGAATACGGCCCCCAGCTGCTGGGCGACTATGGCCGGGCCATGGTGGTCTACTATCCGCTGTGCCTGCTGTATGTGGTCATCTTCTTCCCCCTGTACGCCCTGTTTGCCGGCGGCAGCCTGGGCTTCAAGCGGATGCTGAAATACATCATCACCCCTGCCGTCACCGCCTTCGCCACCCAGAGCTCCGCCGCCACCCTGCCTGTCAACAAGGAGGCCTGTGACAGCATCGGCGTCCCCAAGGATGTCAGCGACCTGGTGCTGCCCATGGGCTGCACCATGCACATGGACGGCTCCGTCCTCAGCTCCATCGTGAAGATCGCGTTCCTGTTCGGCGTGTTCGGCATGGACTTTACCGGCGCGGGCACCTACGCCATGGCCATTGCCGTGGCCATCCTCAGCGCCTTCGTGCTGTCCGGTGCCCCCGGCGGCGGCCTGGTGGGCGAAATGCTCATCGTCAGCATGTTCGGCTTCCCTGCCGAGGCCTTCCCCCTGATCGCCACCCTGGGCTTCCTGTTTGATCCCCCGGCCACCTGCCTGAACGCCTCTGGCGACACCATCGCCTCCATGATGGTCTCCCGCCTGGTGGAGGGCAAGGACTGGCTGGCCAAGCAGATGGCCGCCGGTACGCTGAAATAAATTTTCTCTGTCTGCAAAGGAAATTGCAGCGCAGGAAGCCGGAAACGCCCGGTCCTGTGTGAGCGCGAGACCATTGCCGTCAAATAAGATTCAAATTCATCAAAAATTCATCAAATTTATTTAAAGGAGTTTTTATTATGAAAGTCACCGTGATCGGCAGCCACCTGTGCCCTGACACCCTGTATGCCCTGAACCGTCTCAGCGAGGCCAAAGCGGAGATTGAGTTCAAGAATCTCTCCGCCAGCCTGCCTGACCTGAAGGCCTATCTGGCTTTGCGGCAGGACAGCCCCGCCTACGCCGACATCCGGGAAAACGGAGGCATCGGCATCCCCTGCTTCGTCCTGGAGGATGGCACTGTCACCCGGGAACTGGAGGCTGTTCTGAAGTAAACCGGACGCCTTTGCATCCAAAAAGGAGCGCGAACGCAGGCGACATGACCTCCGCCGCGCCATTCTGTTGGAACGCAGAGCTGATTTGTTTCAGGTCCCTCAAAAGGTGCGGATCACATCCAGCTGGTCCCCGCTCTTTTGCACCCATTTTGGGCAAACCGTGAAAGTGTCAGTACTTATATGTGAGCTTAGAGCAAAAATCTGCCGAGGTGCTAAAATTCGCTTCCTGCTCATTTTGCCCCTGTGGGAATCTTGTCGGGGAGCGCCTTCCCCAACCCATGCTTGCCTGAATAACCGCCCGACCTATCCGACATACCTCATGTGCTGGATAGAAACGGTGAAATTTTTATGGTAAACGATCCACTTCGCGAAAAATACGCCCAAGGGGCCGGAGCGCTGCTTCGGCCCCTTGGGCGTTTGATGGAGCCCGCTTCCAGCGGCTCTTGTTTCATGGAAGCCACTTTCCAGGCGCGGGACATTTCGCCTGTTCCATTACGGAGGAATGCGTGGTATACTGGTCCAAAAGCAGCCTGCCGCGGCGGCAGGCTCTGACACAGGAGGCACAAGGTCATGTACGACGAGCTGACAGAGGTAGATATCAAAAAAATGCAGGAGGAGATCGACCACCGCATACAGGTGCTGCGTCCCCAACTGATCGAGGAGGTCCAGACGGCCAGGGCCTTTGGCGATCTCAGCGAGAATTACGAGTATAAATGCGCCAAGCAGGCCAAGAACCGCAACGAAAGCCGCATCCGCTATTTGGAGCGGATGATCCGCACCGCCAAGGTCATTCAGGTAAAACCCCAGGAGGATGCCGTGGGCCTGTTTGATAAAGTGACGATCTACAACGAGATGGTGAAAAAGGAGATGGACATCCGCATCGTCACCACGCTGCGCCAGGACGCCCTGAAGGGTCTCATCAGCAAGGAATCTCCGGTGGGCAAGGCCCTCATGGGCCATAAGGTGGGCGACCGGGTCCAGGTGGAAGTGAATCCCACCCTGCGCTATTTTGTGGAGGTCCGGGCCATTGAAAAGGGCACAGATGACGAAAGCCTGGATATCAGCATGTACTGAGCGCGCTCCGTTTTGCCTTGCGCATGTCCAGAATGCGACCCGGGGGATCGGCTCTCCGGGTCGTGTTCTTTTGGCCCGGCAAGCGTCCTGGCCGCCTTTCTGCACGCAAACAGGCCCCGGCTGGTATCGCGGTCACGATACCAGCCGGGGCCTCTATTTTACTTTTCGGTATGTGCAGGAGCGCGCTCAATACCCCTTCCTGCCGCTGTTAGGCTGGCCGATGCACTACTTAACCGGTGCTTTGTCGGTGGAAGAAAACTCAGATGCTTTTTCCCAAGTAGGCGGCGATGGTCTCCGTCAGGCAGCGGTGGTCATCCAGGTGGGGAAGGCCGGACACGATGGCGGCGCCCCGGAATTCTCCATTTACCATGATGGGAAAGCCGCCGCCGCAGAAGGCGTAATGCTCCTCATCGGACTGCCAGTCCTCCTGACTGCCGGACAGCTCCCGTTCCGCGGCGGCCCGCAGAGAGGAGTGCCGGGTCCGCTTGACCGTGGCGTACTTCTTATCCATCCACCAGTTGTTGTCCTTTCCGGTGCCGGGCAGAAAGCTCTGATAGACGATGAGGTCATCCAATACGATGCGCACGGCAATGGGCCCCGGCTCCCGGGAACCGGCTTCCCGCAGACGGGTGCCCAGCGCATAGGCGTCTTCCAAGTCAAAGGACGGAAACTGAAGCGTTTCCTCCAGCTGCCGCAGGGTCTGCAAAAGTGCGGGGATATCCATAGGCAAAACTCCTTTCCGGTCCAGGGAGTGCCTGGCCGCTTGTATGTTGACGGTCTCTGATGACAGCATAGCACAGCCGGCGGAGGATTTCCACCGCTGCGGGCCGCGAAGCTGATAAAATTATTTTGATTTCCCACTTCCACTTTGCCGCAACAGCGTGTAAAATTAAAGAACAAATTCCCATGTGCGCCCCAGCGGACACACAAGAAAGGACAGAAGAACTATGGTATCTGAAAAATGCTTGGAATTGGGCACCGCCCGCTCCTGCATCCGGGAGCTGTTTGAATATGGCCTGCGGCAGGCAGCTGTGGTGGGCAGAGAGAATGTATATGACTATTCCCTGGGCAATCCCTCCATTCCCGCCCCGGCCAAAGTGAATGAGACCTTCATCTCCATCCTCCGGGACACAGACAGTCTGGCAGTCCACAGCTACACGCCGGCCACCGGCGGCCCGGAGGCCAGGAGGGCCGTGGCGGAGGATCTGAACCGCCGCTTTGGCACGGCTATCCGGGGAGAGAACATCTTCTTCACCTGCGGCGCGGCTCCCGCCCTGCTGTCCGTCATTCGGGCGCTGGCAGTGAAGGACGCTGAGATCCTGGCCATTGCGCCCTTCTTCCCGGAATACCGTCCCTTTGTGGAGGGCTGCGGCGCCGCGTTCCGTGTGGTTCCGGCAAACACAGAGACCTTCCAGATCTCTCTGGAGTCCCTGGAGGCGCAGCTGACGCCCCACACCCAGGCCATCATCGTCAACTCCCCCAACAACCCCTCCGGCGTGGTGTACACCCGGGAAACGCTGGAAAAGGTGGGTGCTCTACTGACCCGGAAGGGCGCGGAGTACGGCCATCCCATTTACATCATCGCGGACGAGCCTTACCGGGAGCTGGTGTACGACGGCGTGGAGGTGCCCTTCATCCCCACCATCTACGCCAACACCATCGTCTGCTACTCCTATTCCAAGTCCCTGTCCCTGCCCGGCGAGCGCATCGGCTATGTGTGCGTACCGGACCAAGCGGCGGACAGTCAGCAGGTGTTCGCCGCCGTGGCAGGCGCCGCCCGGGTCCTGGGCCATGTATGCGCTCCCTCCCTGCAGCAGCGGGTAGTGGCCGCCTGCACGGACCTGCGGCCGGACCTGGAGGCCTATGACCGCAACCGGAACCTGCTGTACGACGCCCTGACCTCCTATGGCTACCAGTGTCCCAAGCCCCAGGGCGCCTTCTATATGTTCGTCAAGGCTCCCGGCGGTGATTCCCAGGCCTTCTCCCAGCGGGCCAAGGAGAAAAACCTCCTGCTGGTCCCCGGCGATGACTTCGGCTGTCCGGAGTTCTTCCGCATCTGCACCTGCGTTTCCCAGGATATGATCCGGCGCAGCCTGCCGGTGTTCCGGGAGCTGATAGAGACCCAGGCGTAAACGGCACAGAAATCAGCAAAATAAAGCAAAACGCCGCGCCCTCTTGTGATTTTCAAGAGGGCGCGGTGTTTTTGCGGTGAGAGAATATTCAGACTTTGAACTCCACATACAGCTCCCGGACCGCGTTGGGGTCGGCGGAGGCAGCTGCCTTCGGAGCTTCGGGGGCCTTCGCGGGAGCAGGTTCGTCGTGGGGACCGTCCCGCCAGGCCAGGAACTTGGGGGCCACCTGGGGGAACAGGGCCAGGGAGAGGACATCCTCATCGCTCTTGGCGATGTCCTTGAACTCCTCCCGGTACTTCTCCACCTCCGGCTCCAGCAGGTCCGCCGGGCGGCAGGTGATGACATCCTCAGGCGCGATGCCCGCCTTGGCCCGGACCTCCTCATTCACCTTGCCGGGCAGCTTGCCGTACTCGCCCCGCAGCATGGCCTTGGATTCCTTGGTGAAGGTCTTGTACCGCTCGCCCATGATGACGTTCATCACTGACTGGGTGCCCACGATCTGGCTGGAGGGCGTCACCAGCGGGGGGTAGCCGTAGTCCGCCCGGACACAGGGGATCTCCGCCAGCACGTCATAATATTTGTCCTCCTTCCCGGCCTGCTTCAGCTGGGAAATAAGGTTGCTGAGCATGCCGCCGGGGACCTGGTACAGCAGGGTGTTGGTGTCCACGTTCAAAACCTTGGGGTCCAGGCTGCCCTGGTCCTTCAGCTTTTGGGCCACCTTGCGGAAGTGGGCCGCCGCCTCGCTCATTTTGTTCAGGTCCAGGCCGGTGTCCCGGACGGTGCCCTGAAGGGTGGCCACCAAAGACTCCGTGGCGGGCTGGGAGGTGCCGTTGGCCAGGGGGCTCAGGGCAGCGTCCACGATGTCCACGCCGGCCATGGCGGCCATGAGATGCACCATGTCGCCGGTGCCGGTGGTGTTGTGGGTATGCAGGTGGATGGGGACGGAGACCGTCTCCTTCAGCCGCTTTACCAGAGAGTAGGCGTCCATGGGCAGCAGCAGGTTTGCCATGTCCTTGATGCAGATGACATCGGCACCCATCTGCTCCAGCTCGCGGGCCAGCTTCACGAAGTACGCCTCGTCGTGGATGGGGGAGATGGTGTAGCTCATGGCCGCTTCCACCATGCCGCCGTACTTCTTGGTGGACTTGATGGCCTGCTCCAGATTGCGGACATCGTTCAGGGCGTCGAAAATGCGGATGATGTCGATGCCGTTTTCAATGGACTTGCGGCAGAAGGCGTCCACCACGTCATCGGCGTAGTGCTTGTAACCCAGGATGTTCTGGCCCCGGAACAGCATCTGGAGCTTCGTGTTGGGCAGGGCTTTGCGGAGCTTCCGCAGCCGCTCCCAGGGGTCTTCGTTGAGGAAGCGCATGCAGGCGTCGAAGGTGGCGCCGCCCCAGCACTCCAGGGACCAATAGCCGATGGAGTCCAGCACCTCGCAGGCGGGAAGCATATCCTCCACCCGCATGCGGGTGGCCGCCTGGGACTGGTGGGCGTCCCGGAGGATGGTGTCCGTGATATACAGGGGCTTGTTAGATAAAAATTCCATAAATGATTACCTCCCTTAACCGAACAGGGAAATGAGCACACCCGCCGCGATGGCGGAGCCGATGACGCCGGCCACGTTGGGACCCATGGCGTGCATCAGCAGGAAGTTGCCGGGATTGGCCTCCTGGCCAACCTTCTGGGACACCCGGGCCGCCATGGGCACGGCGGACACGCCGGCGGAGCCGATGAGGGGATTGATCTTCTCCTTCAGGAACAGGTTCATGAACTTGGCAAGCAGCACACCGCCGGCGGTGCCGCAGCCGAAGGCCACGATGCCCATGACCAGGATCTTCAGGGTCTGGAGGGAGAGGAAGGTAGTGCCGGTGGCGGTGGCACCCACGGACACGCCCAGGAAAATGGTGACGATGTTGATGAGCTCGTTCTGGACGGTCTTGCTAAGCCGCTCGGTAACGCCGCACTCCCGGAACAGGTTGCCCAGCATCAAACAGGCGATCAGGGGACCGGCGGAGGGCACCAGCAGGGCCACGAAGATGGTGACCACGATGGGGAAGATGATCTTCTCCTTCTTGGAGACCTCCCGCAGGGGCTTCATGACGATCTGCCGCTCCTTTTCAGTGGTCAGCAGCTTCATAATGGGGGGCTGGATGACGGGCACCAGGGCCATGTAGGAGTATGCCGCCACGGCGATGGGACCCAGCAGGGCCGGGGCCAGCATGGCGGTGACGAAGATGGCGGTGGGGCCGTCGGCGCCGCCGATGATGCCGATGGAGCTGGCCTCCGCGCCGGTAAAGCCCATGAGGCGGCAGCCGGCGTAGGTCAGGAAGATGCCCACCTGGGCGGCGGCGCCCAGCAGCAGGCTCTTGGGATTGGCGATGAGGGGGCCGAAGTCCGTCATGGCGCCCACACCCATGAAGATGAGGCAGGGATAGATGCCCAGCTTCACGCCTAAGTACAAAATGTCGATGAGGCCGGTGCTGACGGTGACATTGGACTGCTCCATGCCGTAGTAAGCGGCGGCCTGCTCCGCCTGGACCAGTGCCTGGAGCTGCACCTCAAAGGCGCTCAGGGCGCCGTTGGCGGAGGCGGAGATCTCCGACATCACGCTTTCAATGATCTCCGGCGAGAAGGCGGATTGCGCCGCGGCCATCAGCTGCTCCACATAAGGGGCAAGGACATTTTGCGATACGCCCAGCTCCTGCATCTCCGCCAGGAATTCCGCGGTGACGGGATCTCCGCCCATCAGGTCCCAGTGGATGTGGCCGCCGGCGAACAGGATCTCGTGGAACATGCCGGCGCCGGGCAGATTGGTCATCAGCATGCCGAAGGCGATGGTGCACATCAGCAGAGGCTCAAATTTCTTCCCGATGCCCAGGTACAGAAGGAAGCAGGCAATGACCAGCATCACCAGGCTCTTCCAGCCGCCGTCCTGTAAAAACAGGACGAAGCCGGTATCGTTGATAAAATTCAGGATAGCTTCCATATACGCCTCCAGTCGGTCACTGGATGACGCACAGCAGCGTGCCGGACTCCACGGAGGAGCCCTTGGAGGTGTTGACGGAGACGATCTTGCCGTCGCAGGGGCACATGATCTCATTTTCCATCTTCATGGCCTCCAGGATCATGAGCACCTGGCCCCGCTTCACGGTATCCCCCACAGCCACGTTGACGGCCAGAATGGTACCGGGCATGGGGGAGGTCACCTGCTCGCCACCGGCGGGAGCGGCAGCGGGGGCGGGAGCCGGCGTGGGCGCGGACGCAGCAGCAGGGGCAACGGCGGCACCGGTCAGCTCTTCCAGTTCGATCTCATAGGCGGTGCCGTTGACGGTCACTCTGTACTTTTTCATAGCTTTGTTTCTCCTTTATAAATTACAGTTTCTTCATGGACAGGATGCGGATGCCGGCGATGTCGGTGCCCAGCTCCTCCGCGATGGCGGCGGACACGGCGGCCACCAGCTCCTGCTGATCCGCCTGGGGCGCGGGCACCGGGGCCGGAACGGCTGCCGCCGGGGCGGCTTGCCTGCCGCGTCCACAGAGCCGGCCCATAAGCGTCGTCAGGACGATCAGGCAGATCAATCCGAAGAAGACCGTGCCCATGCCCATCAGGCAGACAAAAATGATGGAATAGTCCATTGTATCTCTCCTTGCTTCAGCGTTTTATTGGTAGGGGCGATCAGATATGCCTGAACATCCGGCTCGTTCAAACGTCCGCGCCTCCTGCTGCCCACAGTGTCTGGGGAAGCCGGAACGGCGCCGTCTCTGCCGGACTACACAGACAGGTCCTCTGTGTTTGCGGTACGATCCATGTTTCACTCTCCCTTTTTACAGTTTCCGTTTTGTGTGCCGCCGGCTCGCCTCTATTCAACGAAGCGCTCCCCCGCGGCCGGCGGCGCATATCACGTTTGCCATTATATCATAGTTTTTTCTGTTTGGCGATTGAAAAAAATGTTTTTGTCCGTCCCTCTCCGGCGAAGCGCTCGGCGTGTTGCGCCACTATGCGGAATATGATAGAATACCACGTACAAACATGACACAGGGGGGCGGAAACTGTGAAAAAAGTGGTCAAACTGATCGTAGAGAACGAGAGCTGCATTCCGGAGTATACCGCGCAGCTGTACAGCGTGTTTGGAGACGCGGTCACAGTCAGGGCGTTTACCATTGATGATCCCGCCGCCTATACTGACCAGAAGGAGGATGCCATTTTGACCTCCGCCAGCTCCGCCGTGGATTTTTCAGAGATCAAAAGGGCGCATTTTCGGGGGAAAAAGTGGATACCCATCGCGCTCAGCCTCCAGCGAAAGAGTCTTTTACAGCTGAGCGCTTATCCAAAGGGAACGCAGGCCCTGCTGGTGAATCTGTCCAAAATGGTGGCGGAGGAGACCATTTCACAGCTGTATCAGGCTGGATACAGCTATATCACTTTTCTCCCCTGCTACCCTGGCTACGCAGGCCCCAAGCTGCCTCTGGCAGTGACCCCGGGCGAAACTGGTTCCGTGCCCGGCTGGGTGACAGAGTGCGTCGACCTCGGTCCCCGCTACATCGATATCGTGACCATAGTGGAGCTGGCAGAAGAACTTCAATGCGAATACGTTTTAAAGACCCGCCGCTTTTTCAACTATTTTGAAAAGCAGCATAATACCTCCGCAGGCGTTTCCATCCTGGTGGAGGAGAATCAAACGCTGGAGAGGCGTTTGGGCGCCTTGGTGCAGATGTCGGAGGAGGGGCTTTTAGGCATCAATGCCGACGGCGAAATATTGGAGTGTAATTTTCCGGCGGCCGACATCTTGAAAAAGCCGCGGGGCCAGCTGCTGCACTCCCAGCTGTCAGGGCTGCTGCCGCCGGAGTTGGCGGAGCACTGCCGCACACAGCAAACCCCCATCTCCCGGGTCATCTCCCTCCCCGGCGGCACCTATGAAGTCCGTATGACGCCCATCACCCAGGGAACTCAGTATCTGGGCGCTTACGTCATATTCTCCCCGGAAGAGACGGATGGACCGTCTCGGACCAAACCCGCCTCCGGTAAGGGACATGTAGCCAAATATCGTTTTTCTGATATTTGCGGCGGCAGCGCTCAAATCAAGCAGACGGTGGAGCTGGCCCGGAAAATGGCACGGACAGAGTCCTCCGTCCTCATCACAGGGGAGAGCGGCACCGGAAAAGAGTTGTTCGCCCATGCCATCCACAACAGCTCTCCCCGGGCGGCGGCGCCGTTTGTGGCCATCAACTGCGCCGCCCTGCCGGACAGTTTGTTGGAGAGCGAACTGTTCGGCTATGAAGACGGCGCTTTTACCGGCGCCAGAAAAGGCGGTAAGACAGGGCTTTTTGAGCTGGCCAGCTCCGGTTCCATTTTCCTGGACGAGATCGAGGGCATGGCCCCCAGCACGCAGCTGAAGCTGCTGCGGGTCATTCAGGAGCGGGAGATGATGCGGGTGGGCGGCGACCGGGTCATTCCCATTGATGTGCGCATCATCAGCGCTTCCAATCAGGATCTGACTGCCATGATGGAAGACGGACGGTTTCGCAGTGACTTGTTTTACCGGGTCAGCACCCTGCCGCTGGATCTGCCTCCCTTGCGCCGCCGCCGGGAGGATATCCTTACGCTGATTGAGGAGTTTAAAAGCACCCTCCGGCTTGCCTTCGTACTGACGGAGGAAGCAAAGGCTCTCCTGCTGCGGTACAGCTGGCCGGGAAATATCCGGGAACTGCGCAACTGTGTGGAGTATTTGGGGTGCCAGAACCTTCCGGTCATCGAGCCGGAAAACCTGCCTTACACCATTCGCCGCATCGCGTCCTCCCACGGGGTGGATGAGGGCGGCTCCCAGCGTTTGCAGACCGCGCTGCTTCATGCTTTGGTGGAGAAAAGCTGCGGACGAAAACAGCTCCAGCACATCCTGGCCAAGCGGGGCTTCTCCGTTTCCGAGAGTGAGCTGCGCAGGGAATTGGAACAGATGAAGACCCGGGGATGGATCACCTCCGGCACAGGGCGGGGCGGTTCTCGTCTGACAGATACAGGCATACAGGAATACAGAAACAGGTCAAAATAGGCAGTTGCCTGTTTTGGCCTGTTTTTTATAAAAAGAGATCGCAAAAAACAGTATAATTTGGTGGTTTTTCACAGAAAAAGAAGTTGGCATGGTTTTTGTTATATTGTTTTTGCATCTTGCAGATACAGCAGATTTTAATTAGGAGGAATGTACAATGAGCAAGATCGATATGAATACCGTTGGCTTTGACACGCAGAGCATCCATGCCGGTTATCACCGGGATTCTAATTTTGGTGCGCTGGCAACGCCCATTTATCAGACTTCCACGTTTACATTTACCAGTGCCGACCACGCTATGGGCGTGTTCAGCGGCGAGATCCCCGGCTATGATTACACCCGCGCAGGGAATCCCACGGTGCGGGTATTCGAGGAAAAGATCGCCCAGCTGGAGGGCGGCGAAGACGCTGTAGCAGCATCCTCCGGCATGGGCGCCATCAGCTCCGTTCTGCTTGGCCTGCTTCAGACGGGAGACCACATTGTCTGCGGCAACACAGTCTATGGCTGCACGGATGTGGTCATGCGTGAGATCCTGCCCACTTTGGGTATCACAGCCACCTTTGTGGATTCCGCTGACGCCGCCGCTGTAGAGGCAGCCATTCAGGACAACACCAAAATGATCTATTTTGAGACCCCGGCTAACCCCACGCTGCATGTCACCGATATTGCCGCCCTGGCCGCGCTGAAAGCGAGCCATCCCGGCATCCGCGTCGTGGTGGACAATACCTTTGCGCCGCCTCCGGTGCAATATCCCTTAAGACTGGGCGCTGATGTTGTGGTCCACTCCGTCACGAAATACATCAACGGCCACGGCGATGTCATTGGCGGCGTCGCAGTGGGAAGCAAGGAGGATATCGCCACCATCCGCGGCCGCGCTATGGGAAAGATCACCGGTACGCCGCTGACGCCTTTCTGCGCTTATCTCATCATTCGCGGCATGAAGACACTGGGAATGCGCGTCAGACAGCACTGCGCCAGCGCCATGACCATTGCCCAGTATTTGGAAGCATCTCCTTATATCGAAAAGGTCTACTACCCTGGTCTGGAGTCCATGGGGAAGGATCATGAGGTGGCAAAAAAGCAGATGAACGGCCTGTATGGCGCCATGATCTCCTTTGTTCTGAAGGATGGCATCAAGGGGATGTCTGCTTTTGACGCCAGCAAAAAGCTGATGGACAACCTGAAAATCCCCGCGATTGCCGTCTCCTTGGGCGATCCCGACACGCTGATCCAGCATCCCGCCTCCATGACCCATGTGCGGGTCCCCAAGGAAGTCCGTGAGGAGGTCGGCATTACAGATGGTATGCTGCGTTTTTCCGTGGGTCTTGAAAATGTAGAGGATCTTATTGCCGATTTTGATCAGGCGTTTGCCGCACTGTAAGGCAGAGCGCTCTTCTGGTTTTGTCGTTTTGTGAAAAAAGTTGTTGACAATTCGATAAGTTTCGTGCAAAATAAACACATGTAACATATCAGATGTCATATCACTATGGCAAGCGACACATAAGGAGGTGTACTGCACTGCGGGTATTTCTTTCCTATTTGCTGGCAGATGGAGATGTCGTCTGGCCGGGAGAGCCCACCGTTCACATGGAGCGCTTCACCACCATTGAACGGGACGGCTACAATTCCTGCAAGACCATCCTGCCCAATCACCACGGAACACACTGCGATGGCCCCAATCACTTCAACCCCAACGGCCCCAAGCTGAACGAGCTGCCCATTTCCTATTTCTGGTTTGACCGTGTGGCGGCGGCGGATGTCCCCAAAAAACGAGGCGAGGCCGTGACGCCCGACGATCTGCGGCCCCACGAGGCAGCCATCCAAAAGGCGGACCTGCTGCTTTTAAAGACCGGATTTTGCATGCTTCGCGACACGCAGCCCCGGGCCTATGAAAGGGAAGGGCCGTATCTTTCGCCGGAGGTCTGCCGCTATCTTGTGGAGACATTCCCGGACCTGAAATGCATCGGCCTGGACTTTCTCTCCGTGGGAACACCGGCCAACAGCCTTTCCAGGCAGGCCCACCAGATCCTGTTTGGATGTCACAACGGAAAGTTTATCACCGCCATAGAAGACATGGATCTCAGACCACTGTTTCAAACGGACAAGCGGCTGAAGACCGTCATAGCCGCGCCGCTGCGGCTTTCCGGTGTGGACAGCAGCCAGATCACGGTCATGGGAGAATTCGAAGACTGATCCGCAGAGGCGGCGCGCCCCTCCGTGAAGCAGGAGCGCAAACTGGCCCTATATCTACATATTTGCTGTGAAAGAAAAGGAGAAAAGCATGGAAACCAAAAAAGTAAATGGTTGGACCCTTGTCCCCTTTGTCCTCATGATGGTATTGTTCCTGTGCGGCTTCCCCATGGTGACGGCGTGCTTGTGCGCGGTTGCCCTGACCTTTGTCTTTGCAAAAGGGAAAATGAGTGAACGGTTCACCGTCTTTGCGAAGGGCGCCGGCGAAGAAGGCGTTTTGATCATGCTGATGATCTTCTCCCTGTCCGGTGCGTTCTCCTCCGTGGCCAAGGCCATGGGCGGCCGTGACGCCGTCGTGAACCTGGGTCTGTCCCTGGTTCCCACCCAGTTCCTGCTGGGCGGCGTGTTCATCATCGCCATGCTGATGTCCACCGCCTGCGGCACCTCCATGGGCACTATCGCCGCCATCACCCCCATCGCTGTCGGCGTTGCGGAAAAGGCCAATTTGAACATGGTCATGCTGCTGGGCGCCGTGGTCGGCGGTGCCATGTTCGGCGACAACCTGTCCTTCATCTCTGATACCACCATCGCCGCCGCCCGCGGCCAGAACGTGGAAATGAAGGATAAGTTCCGTCTGAACTTCCTGATCGCGCTGCCTGCCGCTATTGTCACGCTGGTGCTGCTGTGCATCCTCGGCCGTCCCGATACCGCGCTGGACATGGGCGAGCTGACCTACAGCCTGGTCAAAGTCATTCCCTACGTGGTCGTTCTGGCCCTGGCCCTCATCGGCATGGACGTGATGCTGGTGATGGCGCTGGGCATTGCCTCTGCCGCTCTGGTGGGCGTAGCCACCAGCTCCATCACCCTCATCGAGGTCGCCGAGGCGATCTGGACCGGCGTCACCGACATGGACCAGAGCTTCTATCTGGCCTTCCTGATTGGCGGTATGACCGCAATCATCAAGGAACAGGGCGGTCTGGAATGGCTGGTGCAAAAGCTGCAAAAGATCATGAAGAGCAACAAATCCGCCCAGTTTGGTATTGCCGGACTGGTGGGCGTGCTGGACGCCGCCACCACCAACAATACGGTGGCCATCATTATCGCCAACCCCATTGCCAATGATGTGAGCCGCGATTACAACATCGACCCCCGCCGCACCGCTTCCCTGCTGGACCTGTGGTCCTGCGTGGTGCAGGGCATCCTGCCCCACGGAGGCCAGACGCTGCTGGCCTGCACCCTGGCTGCCACATACGGCTTGAGCATCACACCTGTGGATATCATCCCCTATCTGTGGTATCCCATGCTGCTGGGCGTGTTCGCGGTCATCTCCGTGTTCGTCCCCTTCGCCGACAGTGCCTGCCGCAAGGACCCCTGGAACTGGGAGTATGACTGCCCCGAGTCCAAGGTGGCGGAGAAGAAGGCCAACATGGCCGCAGCTGAGCAGTAAGCTGCTGTCACACCATTTTTACTATGAACAGGGCCGGCTTTCAGCCGGCCCTGTTTTGCCGCATTGCATAAAAAACAGCGGAGAGGCATCTTCTGTCGCTTTCTCCGCTGTTTTTGCAAAAAGATCCCGCGGCCCTTGCCGCGTTCAGATCAGGTCGCCTTCCGTGTGGTCCCGCAGCGGCAGCTCCCGGAAGATGGCCGCTTCGATGGTCTCGTATTCCCCGGGGCTTTTAAACCGCCGCAGCCTCTTGTTCAGCCGGTCCGCGTCCTCAAACAGGTGGATAAGGTAAAACCAGACCTCCCGCATCCGCTGGGCGGCGGTGCCCACCTGGCCGTAAAAAGCCTGATACTCCACATACAGCTCCTGGGTGAAGGCCCGCAGCTCCTCCCGCGTGGCGGCGCTTCCGCCACGCAGCTTCCGTGGCAGCGCCGGGTCCGCCACGGCGCCCCGGCCGATCATGACGGCCTCCACCGCCGGGAAGCGGGTCTCCAGGGCCCGGACCTCTTCCACGGTCCGCAGGTCGCCGTTGTAGCAGACAGGATTTCGGCTCCGGGCCAGCGCCTGGGCAAATTCCTCCAAATGCACCTGTCCCCGGTACTTTTCCTTCTGCACCCGTGGATGGATGGTCAGGCAGGCGATGGGATAACGGTCATAGATGTCCATCAGCGGCGCAAATTCCGCCGGGTCGGCAATGCCCAGCCGGGTCTTGACAGACACCGGCAGCGTTACCCGGGAAAACACCTGGTCAAAAAAAC
>JAETPK010000042.1 GCA_021771265.1 Oscillospiraceae bacterium | reverse complement strand
GTCCGTTCTGGCGCTGAATCTCCGCAAGATTCAGTGCGCCATTTTGCAACTACTTGCGTTTTTGCGGGCAATTCTCTCGCCTAAGCAAAAATGGGCCATTGTTCAGTAGTCATTATTTAACTGCCCTCAGCGTATATGTTGCCCCCCAATGGTCCAGCACCTCAACAGATGAAAACCCTGCTGCAAACAGTGCTTCCCCTTCGTGTTTTACAGTAAGCGGCGTATCATAATGATAAAATTCATCATCGGCGATACCCTGCTCTGCTTTCAACGCAATCAAATTCCGGCGGTACATATATTCTTCCTGATCCGACAGGGAAAAATAATCCGTCAAAATGAAATACCCGTTATTTTTTAATGCTGTACACAGCTTCGTATACAATGGGATTTTTTCCTCTTTCGTAAAATGATGCAGGCTTTCCACAGATACCGCCGCATCAAAAGCACATACACCGAAAGGCACATCAAAATACGAGCCTGAAATCAACGTAATATCCTTACCGGGAAATTTTCTTTTCAGCGCAGATAACATTCCTTTTGATAAATCGATTCCTGTTACCCTTGCGGATGGATTGATAGAATAGTATTCTTCCAGTTCCAGTCCTGTGCCGCACCCCAGGTCAAGAATATGGCTTGATTCGCCCATGGGCAAACACCTTGCCGTGAACGGATAGAACTCGCCTGAAGACACAATATTCTTCTTCATGTGTTCGTCATAGCCGTCTAGTCTGTTTTCAAAAAAATCGCTCATCTTTTCAAGCATATCTGTATCCCCACAAATTCCGGTGTGTTGGTCAGTTCATTATAAAACAACACCCGCTGAAAAACAAATTGCTTTTCAGCGGGTGTTCGCTTTCTTATGGTGTGCCGCCCGAAATCCGGGGGCACTTTTTCGTATCAGGCCCGGAATTCAGGCAGCTTCGCCGCGCCGGGGGTCCCCCGCGGGAGCCCAGCGAAGCGGGTCACGCAGGGAAGCGGCAGCGCAAGGAAGCGCGGCGCGGAATACCCGTCAGGGTGTTCCGAGGTCAGCGAGCTTTGCGATGACGCTGGCGCACCGGGGGCACAGGCCGTTCTCGTCGGCCTGGGTGGAATGCTTCCAGCAGCGGGGGCACTTGGTGCCCGCGGCATTCTCCGCGGAGGCAGCCAGCTGGCCGCCCACGGTGACGTGCACCTGGGAGACGATGAGCAGGTCCGCCAGCAGCGCTGCGTCCATCTCCGCCAGGAAGGCATCCTCGGCGGGAACGGTCAGCTCCACCCGGGCCTCCAAGGCCTTGCCGATCCGCTTCTCGGCGCGGGCAGTCTCCAGCACGCCGTTGACAACGGCACGAACGGCGATGATCTTATCCCACTTGGCCATAGCCGCTTCGTCCAGAGCATAGTCGGTGAAGGGCTTGTTCATCTCGTTGAAGACCACATTGCGGCCGTCATCGCCGGCGCGGTGGGGCATGGCCTGCCAGATCTCGTCGCAGGTGAAGCACAGGATGGGCGCGCAGATCCGGGTCATGGTGTCCAGAATGAGGAACAGGGCGGTCTGGGCGCTGCGGCGCAGGGCGCCGTCGGTTTCCTCACAGTACAGGCGGTCCTTGATGATATCCAGGTAGAAGTTGGACATCTCCACCACGCAGAAATCATTGACGGCGTGGGTGACGGCGTTGAATTCATAGTCATAATAGGCCTGGGCGCACTTTTCGATAAGGGCGTTCAAGCGGGTGACGGCCCAGCGGTCCAACTCCTCCATCTCCGCAGCGGGAGTCAGATGGTCGGCGTCAAAGCCGTCCAGGTTGCCCAGGCAGTAACGGGCGGTGTTGCGGAACTTCAGGTAGTTCTGGATCAGCTGCTTGAAGATGGCGTCGGAGCAGCGCATATCCGCATGGTAGTCAGCGGAGGCGGCCCACAGACGCAGCAGATCCGCGCCGTACTTGTTAAAGATCTCGTAGGGGTCCATGCCATTGCCCAGGGATTTGTGCATGGCCTTGCCCTCGCCGTCCACCGTCCAGCCGTGGGTGACGCACTCCTTGAAGGGAGCGCCGTGGCCGAAAGCGCCCACAGCGGTCAGCAGAGAAGACTGGAACCAGCCGCGATACTGGTCCAGGCCCTCCATATACATGGTGGCGGGCCAGAAGCCCTGGTCCCGCTTCATGGCGGCGAAGTGGGTGGAGCCGGAGTCGAACCAGCCATCCAGGGTGTCCTCTTCCTTGATAAAGCCGGTGCTCTTGCCGCAGTGGGGGCAGGTAAAGCCGGCAGGCAGAATCTCCTCCGCCTCCTTGGCGAACCAGGCGTTGGAGCCCTCCTTCTCAAACAGGGCGGAAATGGCGGCGATGCTCTCATCAGTGACAATGGGCTTGCCGCAGTCCTTGCAGTACACCACGGGGATAGGCAGGCCCCAGCGGCGCTGGCGGCTGATGCACCAGTCGGTGCGCTCCCGGATCATGGACTTCATGCGGTCGATGCCCCAGCCGGGTACCCAGCGCACTTCGTCGCAGGCGGCACAGGCCTCGTCCTTGAAGGACTCCACGGAGCAGAACCACTGGGGAGTAGCCCGGAAGATGATGGGATGCTTGCAGCGCCAGCAATGGGGATAGCTGTGGACGATGTCCTCGGAGGCAAACAGGGCACCGCTTTCTTTCATGTCCGCCAGAATAACGGGATTGGACTCATCGGTGCTCATACCGGCGTACTTGCCGGCGTAGTCCGTGTGTCTGCCCTGGTCATCCACAGGCACCACCATGTCCATGCCGTAGCGCTTGCAGGTCTGATAGTCGTCAGCGCCGAAGCCGGGCGCGGTGTGGACGCAGCCGGTACCGGAGTCCATGGTGACGTAGTCCGCCAGCACCAGACGGGAAGTCTTGGGCAGGAAGGGATGGTCCGCCAGCATATTCTCGAAGAAGGAGCCAGGGTGGGTCTCCGCGATCTCATAGCTCTCAAAGCCGCCGATGCCCATGACCTTCTCCGTCAGGGCCTCCGCCATGATATAGGTCTCTCCGTTGGGGGCCTTCACCAGGGCGTAGGACTCGTCGGGATGCAGGGCAATGGCCAGGTTGCCAGGCAGGGTCCAAATGGTGGTGGTCCAAATGACGAAGAACAGCTTGCTCTTGTCATAGCCGGACAGCTTGCCCTGGTCGTCGTGCATGGGGAACTTCACATACACGGTGGTGCAGGGATCGTCCTGGTACTCGATCTCCGCCTCCGCCAGGGCAGTCTCGTCGTGAGGGCACCAGTACACGGGCTTCAGGCCCTTGTAGATATAGCCCTTCTTGTACATCTCGCCGAACACCTTGACCTCCTCGGCCTCAAAGCCGGGGTTCATGGTCAGGTAGGGATGCTCCCAATCACCGATGACGCCCATCCGCTGGAAGCCCTCGCTCTGGACATCCACATAGTGCTGGGCAAACTCATGACAGGCGGAACGGAAGTCGGGGATGCTCATGGCCTTGTGGTTCAGCTTGTTCTGCTTGATGATGGCGGATTCGATGGGCATACCATGGTTGTCCCAGCCGGGGATATAAGGGGTGTAATACCCCCGCATGGCGGCGGAACGGGTGATAAAGTCCTTGATGGACTTGTTGAGGGCATGGCCCATGTGCAGCGCGCCGTTGGAAAACGGAGGGCCGTCGTGGAGGTTGAACAGGGGCTTACCCTCGTTCTTTTTCAGCAGTTCGTTGTATACGTCCTGCTCCTGCCAGCGCTTGAGCATCTCCGGCTCCCGCTTGGGCAGGCCCGCCCGCATGGGGAAGTCGGTCTTCGGCAGATTGATGGTTTTGTTGTAATCCATATCTCTCGCTCCTATAAAATCAGTTTTCTGTGATATGCTTATTCAAAATTCCACGATCAGTTTCCGGCATTTCCGGCAGCACCACGCCGCGGGACGGGCTGTTTCATCCTTTGGCAAGCGGACATCCTCCGCACCTTCCAGAAAGCCGCCGCTCAAAAGCGCTTTGCCGCCGGATGGGTTGGGCGTCCAGATACACGGCATACCGCAGATCAGCCACCCGCGTTCCATGGACGTTCCGCAAACAGGACAGTTCATAAACAGGCCCCCTTGCAAAAAATAAAGCGCACCTTGCCTCCATCAAGAGACAAAGTGCGGAAAACACTCTGCGGTACCACTCTCGGTTGCCGTGGCCTTGCGGACACGACCGCTCACCGCCTGCTGTCACAGGCTGACGGTATAACGCCCGTCACACGTCCACACTTACTGATACGCATGTCGCGTCGTCTTTCAGCAGGAGGCTCCAGGGTGATTTTCCGCCCTTCCCCTCTCCGCCTCGCACCGACCGGCGGCTCTCTTTGCAGGGGGTGGGAGCGTACTCGTCCCTATCCACGCCAAAACTGTTCAATTCCTGATTTATAATATCACGTTTTGTCTGTTTGTCAACCATTCCTTCCCCGAAAAAGGCGCCAAAGGTCATTTTTTTGCCGTTACTGGTAACGATACTGCTTTTGGGCGTATTCATCCACACAGTGGATGAACATGTCCCAGCTGCGAAACTCCATCAACTGGCTGCCCGGCTCCTCGTGAAAGGATATCACCCGCCGCTGTGTGTCCACCCACAGGCGCCAAACCGTTTCCCGCTTTTGCTCCGCCACCTTCGGACGCCCCCTTTCGTCCTTTTATCTTATGCGATTTTCGTATAAAAATCAATATGCATTTTTCGCATATCATATGATAAGTGCAGGAAGGACAGGAGGGATGACCTATGTACCGCCGGCTGCGTGACATTCGGGAGGACCGGGATCTGAACCAGCAGGCGGTGGCCCGGATGCTCCATGTCTCCCAGGCCACATATTCCCGCTATGAAAGCGGCGCCCTGGATATCCCCAGTGCCGCCCTCATGGCCCTGGCCGATTTTTACAACACCAGTGTGGACTACCTGCTGGGCCGCACGGATGAACCACTCCCCTATCCCAAGCCATAAAAAAAGAACGCCCGGGGGCGTTCTTTTTTGCTTATTGATAGCGGTACTGCTTGCCGGAGTACTGGTCCACGCAGCTGAGAAACAAGTCATGACTGCGGAACTCCAACATTTTGCAGCCTTCCTCTTCGTGGAAGGACACGATCCGGCGCTTGGTATCCACCCAAACACGCCACAGATTTTCAACGGCATTCTTCGGTTCCATAGGAAGGCTCCCTTCTTACATGATGCACGCTCTCCTGTGCTTCTGTTTATAAGACGATTTAACTTCCCGTTTTGTTTCATCCTCCGGGAAAAAATTTTTAATTTTTTTCCTGCCGCTCCAGCTCCGCCGCCACATCCGCCTTCAGCCGCTCCCAGGCGTCTGGGTGCTCCACGTAGTACAGGGGGCACTCCTTCCCCGTCACGTCATAATGGCGGATGATATCGGTCTCCGGATCCAGCTTGAATTCCCGGCACAGCCAGGCGGTGAGCTCCACACAGCGGTCATAGGTGACCGGGGAGAATTCCCCCGTCTCATCCGGGTGGCACACCTCGATGGCCACGGTGTCGCTGTTGCGGCCATTGGAGGCGTAGGCCACCTCCGTCAGCGGCACACACTGGACCACCTCGCCCTCCAGGCCCACCACGAAGTGGCTGGAGGCGTAAGTCCCCTCCTCTCCGGAGGAAAGCGACGCAAAATAGTTGCGGTTGGCCTTGGCGGTGGTGCCGGGGTTGCCCACGTAATGGATGACCACGGCGTTGATGTCCTCCAGCGGGGTGCCGGGCCGGGACCACTCATTGACCGGGATGTAATCCCGTTCCACATAATCCGGCACGGCGGCGTCTTCTCCCGGGAGGCCCCGGTTCGCCCACCACACGCCTACGGCAGCGGCCCCCAGGACCAGCGCCAGACACAGCAGGACAAACCGGGGATTCAGCCGCCGGTGCTTCTTTCTTTTGTACGCGCCCATCACTCAGCCTGTGACAAAGACGCCGGTGAATTCGTCAGCGCCGCCGATGATCTCTCTGGCCACGTCTTCCGTTTCCTGGGCAACGTTCACGGTGTATTCATCGGGATACAGATAACTGTAAGTCACCAGGTCCTCATCCGTGACAAAGCCCAGCTCCTTCAGGCAGGCGATGGTATTGTCCATGCCGGGGCGGACGGTGATCGTGATCCAGTCACTGCTCATATCCCCTTCCTCGTCCATGTACGTAAAGCGCATCTCCAGGCTCATGGCATACGCTTCACCCCGGTCCGAGGTGAACCACTGGTAATTGCCCCAGGTGCCCGCCGCGGCGTCCTTTGCCACGGCCGCCTGCAGGGCGGCGCACTCCCGGCTGTTGAGGTCGTAGCCCATGCCGCTCTCCTCCACATAGACGCTGCCGTCGGCGAGGGTGTAGCGCGCGTCATCCAGGTGGATGCGTTTGGCCTTCATCTTCTCGCTGTTCACCAGCTGGTCCAGCAGCGTCTCATAGGTGCCCTCCTGGGTGATCCGCTGCCGGGAAATGGGCAGAGCGTAATTGCGCTCCATCTTCAAGCCGCTGGCGAGGGTATACGTCACATGGAAGGTCACATAGTCCATGTCGATCCAATCCGTCGTGTCGATGGTCTCCACGATGTAATCCCGGTCCGCCGCGATGGCCTGGTGAACAGCACGTACCTGCTCGATCAATTCCGCGTCCTCATCGGGATAGAAAGTATAACTGTTGTTGGCGGTATACAGCTCCACCTTTTTCACCTGGCTGACCTCCGGCACTCGATCGGCTACACCGAAGAGATCGAAGTGCAGCACGGCGCACACCAGCGCGCAGCCCGCCGCCGTCAGGGCAAGCCCCCGCCAGCTGCCCCGGAACACCCGCAGGGACTTGGTCAGCAGCATGGAGGCGGCGTAGTAGCCGATGGCGCCGGCCACCAGCATGCACACCAGCAGCGGCAGCACCTCGTAATACTGGCCGCTCTGGAAACTCCGCCAGAACAGCTCATAAAGGAGCAGGCCTCCCAGCAGGGCGGCAAGGCCCGTAACGCCGTAACGGAACACCGGCTTCATCCAGCCCACAGCCACCACGTCGCCGGCGGATTCGCTGCGGCGACGGCGGTACAGCAGCCAGGCCACCACCAGCAGAGCCACGCCCGCCAAGGCGTACACGCCGATGAGCCAGAGGTTTTCCAGCTCCACAGACGTGAGGGTGGTGATGGAATACCTCACGCCGGTCAGACCCGTCTGCTGGGGCACCTCCTCATAGGTGCCGGCCACCCGCAGGTGGTTTTCCAGATACACCGTGGGGCTCAGCCACTCCACCAGTCCGGAATAGCGGCCGCCAAGGCCGAAGATGAAGCTTGCGGAAAAGGTGCACACCAACCAGTCCAGCATAACTGCCAGGAAATGCAGCAGAAAGTACACCGCCGGCAGGGCGAAGACATTGCCGGTGACAAAGGCCGCCGCCGTGGCGGTGGCAAAGTAGAAAAAGCTCAGCCCCAGCACCGCCAAAATGGTGATGCCCAGTCCCTTGGCGTCAAAGCAGCCGCCCACCACGCTCACGAGCACACACAGCGCGCCCACAACGACGTAGGGAATGAGCATCATGGCCATGCCGGAGAGGAAGTTGGTGAAAAACAATCCCTCCCGCCGGATGGGCAGGGTGTGCATCAGCCCCACGCTGCGGCTGTTGTACAGATAGCTCCATACCAGCATGGCGCAGAGGACAGCGTACAGCAGCGACAGGATGGGCACCCCGTAGGCCGCCACATTGTAGTAAAGCTCCGTAAAATCCAGGGGGTTATCCCACAGATAAAAGCGTTCGCCCCGCAAAAGCTGCACCAGCAGAGCCAGGGGAAACAGGCTCCCCACAAAGGACGCCATGCCCCACAGGGGCCAGAACCGGGTCAGGTTCCTGCGGAACAGTGTGGCGTTGAAATACTTAGAGAACGATGTCTTTGACTGCATAGTCCGCACCTCCCAGTTCGTAAATAAAGATCTCCTCCAAGGTCAGGGGCACCGCGTCCACCAGCATGGGGTCGTACACCGCCAGCCGGGCGGCGGCCTCCTGGGCGTTCATCCGCATGATGAGGGTGTGGATGCGGCCCACCCGGGACACATGGAGCACCGGCAGGTCCGCCGGCACCTCCTGGCCGTCCCGGAATACCACCTGCATTTTCACCATGTTGTCCTGCAGCTGGGCCAGGGACCGTTCCAGCAGCACCTTGCCCCGGTCCATGATGCCCACGTGGTCGCACACGTCCTCCAACTCCCGCAGGTTGTGGGAGGAGACCAGCACCGTGGTGCCCCGCTCCGCCACATCCCCCATGACCAGGGACCACACCTGCCGCCGCATGACCGGGTCCAGGCCGTCCACCGGCTCGTCGAGAATGAGGTAGTCCGGCATGCAGCTGAGGGCCAGCCAGAAGGCCACCTGCTTCTGCATGCCCTTGGACAGGCGGCGGATGACCCGCTTTTCGTCGATGCTGAACACTTCCTTCAGCTTTTCATACCGCTCCATGGAAAACCGCGGATAAAAGCCTTTGTAAAAGCGCATCATATCCCGTACGGTGGATTGCAGGAAATAATACCAATCGTCGGGGATGGCGGCCACTCTGGCCTTCAGCCCCGCGTTTTCCCACACATCCTCCCCGCCGATGGCAACGCTGCCCTCGTCCTGGCGGTAAATGCCCGTCAGGTGGCGGATGATGGTGGATTTGCCGGCGCCGTTGGGACCCACCAGGCCGTACACGCTGCCGGTGGGAACGGACAGCGACGCACCGTCCAGGGCCGTGAAGCCGTCAAAGCGCTTGACAACGTTTTTCACTTCGATCATGACTCATACGCCTCCTTGATCAGCGTCTCCAGCTCCTGGCGGGAGACGCCCAGATAATGTAGCTCCGCCGCCAGCTCCCGCAGCCGGGCCAGCAGCTCCGCCCGGCGCTGGGCATCGGCGTCGGTGTTCCCCGCGGCAAAGCTGCCCTTGCCGGGGACGGAATAGATATAGCCCTCTCCCTCCAGCTCGTTGTATGCCCGCTGGATGGTGTTGGGATTGATGGCCAGCTGCGCCGCCAGGGCCCGTACCGACGGCAGCTTTTCATCCGGCCCCAGTGCGCCGGTGACAATCAGCTTCCGCAGGCCATCCTTGATCTGCTCGTAAATGGGACGGGAATCCCGGTAATTCAGGCTGATCACGCCGTTCCCTCCTTTACCGAATCATGAAAAGCGCCAGGAAGATGGCCCCCGCGAACAACAGCGCGCCCGCAAGCGCCAGCAATGAAAGACCGAAAACCATGGCTGCCTCCTGTTTCGACTGTACTAACTGTTCTAGTACAGTTAGGATACTACCTTATGACGCACTTGTCAACCCCCGATTTTGGTTCAAATTTTCTTTATTTTATAGGAAAAGGGCTAAAATTCCTCTTTACAAGCGAATCTTCCTGTGTTATATTTTTTGAGAACGCCAACGCGTGACCATGCCCCGGCGCTTCGTTTCGCGGACTTTCACCGGCCCGAAACGCAGTCCCGTGGGGAATATTTTTGAAAGGTGGAATCATTCCATGCTGCGTAAAGAACAGAAAACCGCTATCATCGACGCCAACCGCACCCATCCCACGGACACCGGCTCTCCCGAGGTCCAGATCGCCATTCTGACCGAGCGCATCAACGTGCTGACCGAGCATATGCGCAACAACCCCCAGGATAAGCACTCCAACCGCGGCCTGCTGAAGATGGTCGGTAAGCGCCGCAGCCTGCTGGACTACCTGCAGAAGAAGGATATCGAGCGTTACCGCGCTCTGATCGCCAAGCTGGGCATCCGTAAGTGAGTCGTCGCAAAGTCCGCTAAGCTGCGTTTCCCGCTTTGCGGAAAACTTCGCACGCTCCCTTGCTCCTCCTCTTCCCACCGAACCCGCTGTCGCTGGGCTTCGGCGGGATATATAGACGAGAAGAAACGAAGAGCGGCGCGGAACTCCGCGCCGCTCTTCGTTGAAATTAAAGTTACTTCCGCCGGGGGCCGTTGCTTTTTGTGTTTGAAACTGTGCCCGATGCTTTCGGACATGCTTTCAAATACGAAAAGAGCCGCTCCCGAGCATGAAAGCAAAGGAGAAATACCATGTCAACCATTATCACCCAAAGACAGTTCCCCAACTACCGCAAGTATGAGATGGAGCTGGCGGGCCGCCCTCTGACTCTGGAGGTGGGCAAGCTGGCCGAGCTGGCCAACGCCGCCGTTATGGTGGGCTACGGCGACACCCGCGTGCTGGTATGCGCCACCGCCTCCGCCCGTCCCCGGGACGGCATCGACTTCTTCCCCCTCAGCGTGGACTTTGAGGAGAAGATGTATTCCGTGGGCCGCATCCCCGGCTCCTTCAACCGCCGGGAGGGCCGCCCCGGTGAGAAGGGCATCCTGACCGCCCGCGTCATCGACCGGCCCATCCGTCCCCTGTTCCCCTATGATTTCCGCAACGATGTGTCCATCATGGCCACCGTCATGAGCGTGGACCACGACTGCTCTCCCGAGATCGCCGCCCTCATCGGCACCTCCGCCGCCCTGGCTATTTCCGATATTCCCTGGAACGGCCCCGTGGGCGCCCTGAAGGTGGGCCTGGTGGACGGCAAGCTGGTGTTCAATCCCACCAGCGAGCAGCGGAAGGTCTCTGACCTGGACGTGACCGTGGTCTCCACCGGCAAGAAGGTGGTCATGATCGAGGCCGGCGCCAACGAGGTCCCCAACGACGTCATGTTCGAGGCCATTCAGAAGGCCCATGAGGAGAACCAGAAGCAGATCGCCCTCATCAACCAGATGGTGGCGGAGATCGGTAAGCCCAAGTTCGACTACCCCCACGCCGCCTTCGACCAGGAGTTGTTTGATGACATCGTGGCCAATTTCATGGACGAGGCCAAGGCCGCCATGGACACCGACGACAAGAACGTCCGGGAGTCCCGCTGGAACGCCATGATCGAAAAGTGGCACGAGAAGTATCTGGAGTCCCATCCCGATATGGACCAGTACCTGGAGGAGATCACCTACAAGTTCCAGAAGAAGATCGTCAAGGCCTGGCTGCTGGAGGGCCACCGTGTGGACGGCCGCGCCAAGAACGAGATCCGTCCTCTGGCCGCCGAAGTGGGCGTGCTGCCCCGGGTCCACGGCTCCGGCCTGTTCACCCGCGGCCAGACCCAGGTCCTGTCCGCCTGCACCCTGGATACCCTGTCCGCCAACCAGAAGCTGGACACCATCTGGGAAGAGACCGAAAAGCGCTATATGCACCACTACAACTTCCCCGGCTACTCTGTCGGTGAGGCCAAGCCCGCCCGCAGCCCCGGCCGCCGGGAGATCGGCCACGGCGCCCTGGCGGAGCGGGCCCTGCTGCCCGTCATCCCCTCCGTGGAGGAGTTCCCCTACGCCATCCGCGTGGTGAGCGAGGTGGTCAGCTCCAACGGCTCCACCTCCCAGGGCTCCATCTGCGGCTCCACCTTGGCCCTCATGGACGCCGGCGTGCCCATCAAGGCCCCTGTGGCGGGTATCTCCTGCGGCCTCATCCAGGACGATGACGGTTCCTTCACCACCTTCATTGACATTCAGGGCGTGGAAGACTTCCACGGCGAGATGGACTTCAAGGTGGCCGGTACCAAGAAGGGCATCACCGCCATCCAGATGGACCTGAAGAATGACGGCCTCACCATGGAGATCATCCGCAACGCCCTGGACATCACCTATGACGCCCGCTGCCAGATCCTGGACCAGATCATGCTGCCCTGCATTTCCGAGCCTCGAAAGGAAGTTTCCAAGTACGCGCCCAAGATGCTGACCATGCACATTGATCCCTCCAAGATCCGGGAGGTCATCGGCTCCGGCGGCAAGGTCATTCAGAAGATCGTGGCCGACACCGGCGCCAAGATCGACATCAACGACGATGGCTCTATTTTCATTGCAGGCACCGATGCCGCTTCCTGCGACGCCGCCAAGAAGTGCATTGATGACATCGTGTTCGTGCCCGAGGTGGGCGCGCTGTACTACGGCCGCGTGGTGCGCCTGATGACCTTCGGCGCTTTCGTGGAGCTGGCTCCTGGCAAGGATGGCCTGGTGCACATCTCCAAGCTGGCCGACCACCGCATTGAGAAGGTGGAGGACGCCTGCAAGATCGGCGACATGATGTGGGTGAAGGTCACCGACATCGACGAAAAGGGCCGCGTGAATCTCTCCCACAAGGATGCTGTGAAGGAGATCAAGGCCAAGGAAGCCGCCGGCGAGCGGATCAAGTAAGCGTTTCCCCAGTTTTTCTGAATCGCTGGAGGGCCGGCCCGAAAGGGCCGGTCCTTTTTGCTGCCGCAGAATTGCGGCATGAGCACAATTCGATAAGCGCAGTGCCACTGGGATAAAGTGCGGCAAATAAGCGGATGGAAAGCCCCTGGCGCCGAATTCGGTGCCAGGGAGACAAAAGCAGTATATTTCATGACAAACAAGGAGCGGATGCAATGCATCCGCTCCTTGTTTATGTATCCGGGTTCTTTTCCGTATGAAAGCCGGCGTCCTGCCGGCCAAAGTGCAGCCGGACCAGGGTCCTGGGCCGTCCGGCGCCGGAGCTCTCTTTGCCGCACACAGAGGCATAGCCCCGCTCCAGCAGCCTGCGGATGATCCGGTGGGCGCTGCGCACGGTGATGTTCAGACAGTCTGCCAACGCTTTGACGTCGAATTCGGCATCGCCCCGCAGTTGGATCAGGGCCATGAGCTTGGCGATGTACGCTCCGCTCATACCGGTCTCCCGGGCGATCTGCTCCACCTGGTCGTCCCGGGAGATGAGATCGTAGGAGATGGCGCTCTCACTGCCCAGAGGGCCGGTTAGGGCGCCGTTTTCGTCCACCATGTAGATAAAGCTGCCCTTTGCCGCCTTGGCGTGAGACAGCGCCTTGCTGGCGTGGATCTCCGACTGGTAGGCGGTGGAACCGAGGCCGATGCCCATGTTGGGGTGAAGCCCGGTCTTCAGGATCTTGGATTGCAGGATGTAGAGCCTCTGGTAGTTCTCTTCACGCTTTACGCCGCCCCGGTTGGCGAAAATAATATAGCGATTTTGCCCGCTGCGGAAAAACGAGGCCTCCATCCTGCGGCAGTACTCCGTGACGAGACTCTCGCACTGGCAGATCCGCAGCCGGTCGGAGTAGTAGCTGCCGGCGCTCTCGCTGACGTTGTCCAGCTCGATGATCTCCACCACGATCTGGGCGGAGTGGGCCTCCTTCAGCTTCAGCCGGGTCTCCAGCCGGTTGAAGGCCTCCCGCACGGTGAAGCGGGAGCCGGACAGGTAAAATACCGGGTAGCCCTTCTCCCGGAAATGGTGGTAGACCCAGACGAAGCCGGTAAGGATGGCCTTGCTCTCCCCCCGGTCCCACAGGGTCTGGTGCCATTGGATATAGGGTTCCTCTTCGGAAGAACCGATGGGCAGGTAGCGGATGTGCCGGGGCGTGATGCCACACTCGCTGAAAGCGTCCTCTACCACATGGGGCTCCACGGCGTCGATGCTGAACCCGTCCAGTTCCTGGCCTTGGCGCTCCATCTGGCGCAGGGTGTTCATAAGACTGTACGCGTCCTTGGTAACGTACTCGTAGGAGCGGGTCATGGTGTGGTGCTGGATGACGCTGCTGCACACCGCCACGCCGGTAAATAAGACGGCGGTGCATTCCGCCTCGCACTGGTCGATGACCTCCAGCGCGCCGGCGGCGGTCTCCCGGGGGTATAAAATAGTTTTCGTCTCCGGGGAGATGGCGCGCAGATGCGCCTGGATCTGCCTACCGGAAAGCTCGGGTCCGATAATTCCAATTTTCATAGTGGTCCTCTTTACCGTTCATTTCCTGGGGACAATATAGCATTCTTCCCCACCAAAGACAAGGCTCTGCCCCCAATTTTCAAAAATTGACTGTCAGTTTCGCATTAATTTTTGCGTACTTTCTGTGCATTCACCCAAAAAATAAATACTTTGCGCAAATTAGTATTGACTATGGTGCAGGAAGTGACTACGCTTTGATTGAGTCCTGTTTAGGACATGTCATTTACAAAAAATTTTTAGAGAGGGGATTTTCCGTTGTGACGAAGCAGGAGATCAAGCAAGCGGTCCTGGCGGCTATCGACGCCGGCAGGGAGGAAATCTTTGCCGTCAAGGACAGCATCTATCAAAACCCCGAGTTTGGCTACAAGGAGGTCAAGACCACCGCAACCGTGGCCGACTTCCTGGAGGGGCTGGGACTAAAGGTGGAACGCAACATCGCCGTGACCGGCTGCCGGGCCCGGGCCAACGAGGGCAAGTCTGGCCCCCACATCGCGGTCATGGGCGAGCTGGACGGCATCAGCTGCAAAGAGCACAAGGACGCCAATGAGATCGGCGCCAGCCACACCTGCGGTCACAATCTGCAGGTGGCCGGCATGGTCGGCGCCGCCGTGGGCCTGGTGCGCAGCGGCGTGCTGGACCAGCTGGACGGCCAGGTGAGCTTCATCGGCGTTCCCGCGGAGGAGTTCATTGAGCTGGAATACCGGGAGCAGCTGAAAAAAGAGGGCAAGATCTGCTACTTCGGCGGCAAGCAGGAGCTGATCCGCCGGGGTGAGCTGGACGATGTGGACATGGCCATGATGTTCCACGCCCAGGATACCGGCGACATGAAGGCTATCATCGGGCCGGAGAGCAACGGCTTTATCGGCAAGAAGATCCACTTCATCGGCAAGGAGTCCCACGCCGGCTCCGCCCCTTATGAGGGCATCAACGCCCTCAATGCCGCCATGCTGGCCATCAACAATGTCCATGCCCTCCGGGAGACGTTCCGGGAGAGCGAGCGGGCCCGTTTCCACCCCATCATCACCAAGGGCGGTGACATCGTCAACGTGGTGCCTGCCGACGTGACCATGGAGGCCTACGTTCGGGCCCGCACCATCCAGGGCCTCAGCGACATCAACAGCCGCATCAACCAGGCCATTCTGGCCGGCGGCATGGCGGTGGGCGCCAATGTGGAGATCACGGAGATCCCCGGCTACCTGCCCATTTTGAAGCAGCCGGAGATGGACAGTCTCCTGCGGGAGAACCTCAAGCAGCTGGGCCTGGAGGGCTCCATCATCGAGGGCAGCGACTTCACCGGCTCCTTCGACTTCGGCGATATCTCCCACCTGATGCCCGCCATTCACCCCATGTTCGGCGGTGTGCGCGGCGCGCTCCACACCCGCGATTTCGAGCTGGTGGACCCGGATCTTGCCTGCATCGTCCCCGCCAAGGCCATGGCCATGACCATCATCGACCTTTTGTATGACGGTGCCAAGGAGGCCAAGGACATCCTGGCCAATTTCAAGCCCGTGATGACCAAGGAAGAATACTTGGCCTATCAGCAGAACAACGACCGCACCATTACGCTGCGCTGAGTTCCGCGGCGTCATGGTGGTGTACGTGGTGGGCACTGTGTTCGGCACTATCTTCATGAGCGCATTGTTTACGGAGGCCCTCATGCGGATGCGGTGCATCGTCTAATTTTGGCCCCGCCTTTTATACACCTAACGCGCCGGTCCTTATGGACGCCGGCAAGCGGATCAAGTAAATCCTCCCATGTACGAAGGACCGGCCCTTTTGGGGCCGGTCCTTTTCGGTGTCCGTTTTTGCGTGCGGCGGAGGCGGTCTCCAAGCCGTTGGCGACTATCCCGCCGATCATGTTCACAGCCTTGTCACCGGTGTCCAGGGCCAATACGCCGCTGCCGACAACGGAGCAGCCGGCATACTCCGCCGTCTCGATACGCAGTGTTCCGTTTCCCGTGATGGCAAGACCGCCCTTGGTGTTCACATCCAGGCAATCCGTCGTAAAGGTATGGGTGCTGCCGCCGGCCAAGGCGGGAATGGTCAGGCCCGTGCACAGGACCAGGATCAGCAGCAGGGAGATCCCTCGCCTTTTCATGTGTATCCGCTCTTTTGTGGTGGATGCTCGACTGACCGGGCATCCAAAAAGGCCCCACGGGATCGTCCTTTCCGGCCAACGGTCCCCGCGGGGACAAACCGCCCGCCAGGCTCCGCCAAAAACACAAATGCCCGGCGTGGTCCCTTCCGACACCGTTCGACTTGCCAAAGCAGGCATGGATCAGTATAATAGAAAAATATGCTGCGGCTTTATGGACTGCCGCGCGAAGGGGACAACACAGGCGCCCCTGTCAGAGCCCGCCGCGCTTTTATGCTTCCAATTTTGATTCTAGCGGGTAGCCACTGGAAATAAGCCGCTTTTCCCAGCCGCTTTCATTTGCGGAGCGCTCCCGCGCTTCGCGGCTTTCATCATCAAGGAGCTGAATGTTTATGGAACCCATTGCCGCCATCGCCACCGGCCACTCCCCCACCGCCATCGGCATCGTCCGCCTGTCCGGCGAGGGCTGCTTCGACGCCTGTGACCGGGTGTTCCGCGCCGCCAACGGGAAGCCCTTCCGGGACCAGGAACCTCGAAAAATGATGTTCGGTGAAATGCTGGACAGCCAGGGCCGCGTCATCGACCGGGGCCTTGCCGTCCGGTTCCCCGGCCCCCACAGCTACACCGGTGAGGACTCTGCTGAGTTTCACTGTCACGGCTCCCCCGTGGTGCTGCGGGAGCTGCTGCACGCTCTGTTCGCCGCCGGTGTCCGGCAGGCCAGGGCCGGAGAATTCACCCGGCGGGCCTTTTTGAACGGCCGTCTGGACCTGACCCAGGCGGAGGCCGTCATTGACCTGATCGACGCGGAGACCGCCTCCGCCGCCCGAAACGCTGCCGCCCAGCTGGACGGCGGGCTGCGCCGGGTGCTGGAGCCCATCCAGGACGCCCTGCTGGATGTCACCTCCCGTTTTTACGCCGTGGTGGACTACCCCGACGAGGACATTGAGGACATCCGCCCAGAGCAGGTGTCCCAGGCGCTGGACCGCTCCGCCGCCGCTCTGGACCGGCTGCTGGCCACCTGCCAGCGGGGAAAGGTGCTCAAATCCGGCGTGCGGACCGCCATCGTGGGCCGGCCCAACGCCGGCAAATCCTCCCTTCTCAACGCCTTGGCAGGCTATGACCGGGCCATCGTCACCGATATTCCCGGCACCACCCGGGACACGGTGGAGGAGTCCGTCCTCTGCGGCGGCGTCCTTCTGCGGCTCACAGACACCGCCGGCATCCGGGACACGGAGGATACCGTGGAGCAGCTGGGCGTGGCCCGCAGCCGGCAGGCCGCGGAGGCCGCCGACCTGGTGCTGGCGGTGGTGGACGGGTCCGTCCCCATGACGGAGGAGGACCTGGCGGTCTTGCGCCTGGCGGCCAAGGCTCCCCGGTGGATCGCCGTATTCTCCAAATGCGACCTGTGGGACACCAAGGCCCGTTCTGTGGGCGTCATCGGCCGGAAAGGCGCCCCTGCCGCCTCTGTCTCCCTCTCCGCCGTCACCGGGGAGGGCCTGGACCAGCTGGAGGCCGCCGTGGCAGAGCTGTTCCCCGCTGGGGAGCCATCGGATGCCGGCAGTCTGCTGACAGACCAGCGGCAGGAGGAGGCCGCCCGCCGGGCCCGGGACGCCATCCACCGTGCAAAGGAGGCCCTGGACGCCGGATTGACCCCCGACGCCATCCTCACCGACGCGGAGGAAGCCCTGGATGCCCTTGGCGAACTGACGGGCCGCACCGCCAGGGAGGAGATCGTCTCCCGCATTTTCTCCCGGTTTTGTGTGGGGAAGTAACAAAAGCAGTTTCCATTTCCGGAAAATACGGTTTACAGAACCATGTCACGGTGTTATACTTGAAGAGAAATCATTTCAGGCCTGACGGGAAGGAGTGACCCAATATGGATGACCTGATGATACTTCGGGAAAGCCTCCGCTCTCAGCGACCCGTGCCCTGGGACCAGATGCCGGATTTCGCCCTGTATATGGACCAGGTGCTCAGCTACATGGACCGGCAGGTGATCCGCTTTGACGAGGATGACGGCCTCACCGCCGCCATGGTAAACAACTACACGAAAAGCGGCCTGGTGCCCCGGGCCGCCGGCAAGCGGTACGGCCGGGAGCATCTGGCTTATCTCACGGCCATTTGTGTGCTCAAGCATGTGATGAGCACCCGGGACATGGACCTACTGCTGAATGAGGAGCTCCAGGGGGGCCGCACCATCGCCCAGGGCTACGGCGATTTTTGCGCCAGTCTGGACGGGGCCTTGACCCTGACCGCTCGGGAAATGGAGCAGTATACGGACGAGGCATCCCTGGCGGACGCCGCCATCCATTTCGCCCTGATCAGCTACGCCGCCGGTGCTGCCAGCAGCCGGTACGTGACGCTTCTGCGGCAGCGGAAAGAATCGCTGGAGCAAGCGCGCAAGCCCTCCAAAAAAAGCAAAAAGGACAAGGAAGAGAGTCATCAAGATGCGTGATTTTATTATTATGACTGACAGCTGCTGCGACATGACAGCCGCCATGGCCGAGGATCTGGAGCTGAACGTCCTGCCGCTGAGCCTGCACATGGGCCAGAATATCTACCGCAACTGGCTGGATGGGCGGGAGATCGGCTTTCAGGAGTTCTACAGCCGCATTCGCGCCGGTGAGACCGCCACTACCTCCGCCATCAGCGTGGGGGAATTCGAAGAGGCCATGCGGCCGATTCTGGCTCAGGGGAAGGATATTTTGTGTATCAGTTTTTCCTCCGCCCTGTCCGCCACCTACCAGTCCGCCGCCATCGCCGCTGAGGATCTCCGCTCGGAGTTTCCGGAGGCCGAGATCCTTGTGGTGGACTCCCTTTGCGCGTCTCTGGGGCAGGGGCTTTTGCTGTACCTCTGCGCCCGGCAGAAGCGGGAGGGCCGCTCCATCGAGGAGGTCCAGACCTACGCTGAGACCACCAAGGGCAGCATCTGCCACTGGTTCACCGTGGACGATCTGAACCACCTGAAGCGGGGCGGCCGCATCAGTGCCGCCACCGCCCTGTTCGGCACGATGCTTTCCATCAAGCCCGTTATGCACGTGGATGACAGCGGCCATCTGACGCCTGTCAGCAAGGCCCGGGGCCGGAAGGCCTCTTTACTGGCCCTGGTGGACCAGATGGAGCAAAGCGCCGTAGACCTCGCTCACGGCCCCGTGTTCATCAGCCACGGCGACTGCGAGGGTGACGCCCTGCTGGTGGCGGACGAGATCCGCCGCCGGTTTGGCAACGAGGACATTCATCTGAATTACGTAGGCCCCGTCATCGGCAACCACTCCGGCCCCGGCACCGTGGCGCTGTTTTTCGTGGGCCACAAGCGGTGACAGCACCGCAGACACAAGGAGGTAGCGCATGTGAAATGGCTGGAGCTGCATATTGACACCAACCACGCCGGGCTGGACACCGTGGAGGCCATGCTCTCCGCTCTGGGCATCGACAACGTGGTCATTGATGACGAGACGGAATTCCAGGACTTTCTGGAAAACAACCACCAGTACTGGGACTATGTGGATGAAGAGCTGGAGCAGAAAATGCAGGGCCGCTCCCGGATCACCTTTTACCTGGAGGCCGGCGACGAGGGCTTTGCCAAAATGGGGGAAGTCCGGTTGGCGCTGGAAACACTGAAAAAAAGCGAAGCGGGGCTCGGCACCCTGCTCATGACCATGGACACCATGGAGGACGCCGACTGGGAGAACAACTGGAAGCAGTATTACA
>JAETPK010000145.1 GCA_021771265.1 Oscillospiraceae bacterium | reverse complement strand
TGGTGTGCACCCCGTCAAGTAGACAGCGAAATAATTTACATTTTACGCATGAAAATCCTTCCTGCATACCATATGGTGCTGGGTGCTATGCAGCCAGTAGACGGTCATGGACTTCCATAGGGGTCCGCACACCCAGGCCGCGCTGGAGGCGGTGGAAGTTGTAATAGGTGATGTACTCCTGGATCATCTTGACCAACTGCTCCCGGCTGGTGAACCGCCTGCCATAGTAGCGCTCCCGCTTGAGGATGCCCCAGAAGCCCTCCATGGGGCCGTTGTCAATGCACTTTCCCACCCGGGACATACTCTGTGTAATGCCAGCTGCAGCCAGCTTGTCATGGAAGATCTGAGTGGTATAGGCGCTGCCCCGGTCGCTGTGGAGCAGAGGGCGGGCTCCGGGATTGCCCTCCAATGCCTGAGCCAGAGTGCGATGGACCAAGGCAGCGTCGTTGGTGTCCCGGATGACAAAGGAAACGATGCGCCGGTCACACAGATCCAGGATGGCGCTCAGGTAGAGCTTGCGCATGTTGGTGCCCGTATAGTAGTGAAACTCCGTCACATCGGTGAGCCACTTTTCGTTGGGGCGGTCGGCGTAAAATTGGCGGTCCAACACATTCTCCGCCAGCTGTCGGGGGGATGATGCCGCCCGAGTGCAGCCATGTGGGGCATGTTTTACCACAGACTGAATCCCAAGGCCACGGCAGATGCGCAGTGTCCGCTTATCGTTGACCGGCGTATGGTAATACTTGTCCAAATCGTCCCGAATGCGGCGGTATCCCTTGTCTGGGCTCTCCCGGTGGATCTCCTGCACCAACTGGGCGATGCGCTGATTCTCGGCGACGCGGCCCCCGGCTGTCCCGGAGCGCCACTGGTAATAGCTGGCCCGGGAGATATGCAGTGCACGGCAGGCTGGCCCCACAGGAAATCCCTCGTTTTCCGTACCGTAGCGCACCGCTTCATACTGCTGTTCCTGCCGAAACTGCCTCAGCGATCCCCCCTTTCCAGCTCTTGCACTTTTTTTCGCAGATACAGTTCCATTTTCAGCAATTCATTCTCCTTCTTCAACCGGGCGTTCTCGATCCGCAGGGCCTCATCCCGGCTCCGGGGCGTTTGGTCCGCCAGGCGCTTGCCACGCCGGTCCTCCAATCCCGCGGGACCCAACTCCTGATACTTTTTCACCCAGCTCCGCAGCGTCTGTACGGCTACTTGGTGTGCCTGCGCCACCTCTTGGAGCGCCCGGCCGCCCTCCAGACAGGCTAGCACCGCCTCCAGCCGTTCCTCTATGGTGTGGTCGTTCCTCATGATAGTTCCTCCTCTTTCTCTCTTGGAGTTTCTCTCATGATACGCCTTTACCCAGTCCAATACCAGATTCCCGGAGCGCAAATGATACTTTTCCGCGATGGCCATGGAACTGCCCTGACCGGACAGGTACTCCTCCGCCACTTGGCGCTTGAAGTCCTCGCTGTACTTCCGTTTGGAGCGATTCCCATTCTCCTCCAATGCCGAAATTCCCTCCGAGCGATACCGGCTGATCCAACTCTCCATGGTGGTGTGCCCCACTCCGGCCCGACGCGCCGCTTCCCGCATACGCAGCCGTCCTGCAAGATATTCCTCCACCAGCGAGACTTTTTCCTCAAAAGCAACTTCTTTTCGTTTGCCCATCCTGTATTCACTCCCAATGTTATTTTCCTGTCTGCTTTATTGGGAGCATACCA
>JAETPK010000041.1 GCA_021771265.1 Oscillospiraceae bacterium | reverse complement strand
GCCAGACGCTGACGGAGGCGGAAAAGGAGACCCTGTACCGCCAGCGCCGCAGCGCCAAGGCCATGATCCGGCTCATCGACGACCAGATCGGGGAGATCCTGAAGCTGCTGGAGCGCCGGGACCTGCTGAAGGACACCCTGGTCCTGTTTGTCTCCGACCACGGGGACATGCTGGGGGACCATTACATGATCCAAAAGGGCGTGCCCTGGCGGCAGGCTATGAACGTGCCTCTGGCGGCCTGGCTGCCGGGCGCGGCGCCGGTGGGAAAGCGCACCTGCCCGGTGGAGCTCCACGACATCGCGGCCACCATCCTGGATTATGCGGGGCTGGAACCTCAAACGGCCCTGAGCCGCCCCTGGCCCGCCTACAATGACCGCATCCCCTGCCGCTCCTTCCTGCCGGTCCTGGAGGGAAAGGCGGAGCGGCACCGGGATTTTGCGTACAGCGAAAGCGACTACTCCGAGGAGCGCCACGACGGCACGGATTTTTCCCAGGTCCTGCGCAAGCGGGGCGCCGGCGGCCGCCGGTCCAACGCATGGCGGAGCATCGTGACGGAGCGGTCCAAGTACATCCGCTACCTGGGCTATGAACTGGGTGAGGCGCCCTATGAGGAATTTTACGACCTGGAACGTGACCCCGGCGAAACGAAGAATCTTGCCGGCGACCCGGCATACGCCGGCCAGGTGGAGGAGGCCCGCCGCAGGGCGGACTACATCACGGACCATTATCCCGCGGCTCAGATGACTTGGGCCACTGCCTGCGCGGCGGACCGGCATATCATTTGACGGGTTGTGTTCTTGGTCGCCGGATGGTATGATAGCGGTGTTGGCACCATGCGGCGCTGTGCCGTGGAGAGAAAGGGGAAAAAGAGATGCCTGCGGTCAATGTTTTGATCAAACCGGCCTCCTCGGCCTGCAACATGGCCTGCGCCTACTGCTTTTACCGGGATGTGGCGGAGCACCGGGAGCACGCCTTTGCGGGCATGCTGTCCCTGGAGCGGATGGAACAGGTCATTGCCGCCGCCATGGAATATGCCGAGGGTATCTGCTCCTTTGCCTTCCAGGGCGGGGAGCCCACGCTGGCGGGGTTGGAATTTTACCGGGGTGTGGTGGAGCTGCAAGAAAAATACGCCAGACCCGGCGTGCACATCCACAACGCCATCCAGACCAACGGCTACTGCATCGACGAGGAGTGGGCGGCGTTCCTGGCGGAAAACCACTTTCTGGTGGGTCTTTCCCTGGACGGGCCGGCGGAGCTGCACAATCTGAACCGGAAGGACCGGGCCGGAAAGGGCACGTTCAACCGGGTGATGCACGCGGCGAAGCTCTTTGACCGGTATCATGTGGAATACAACATTCTCTGTGTGGTCACCGGGAAAAATGCCCGGTCCATCGGGCAGATCTACCACTTTTATCAAAAGCAGGGCTTCCGCTGGCTGCAGTTTATCCCTTGCCTGGAGCCGCTGGACAGTCAGCGGGGTGGGGAGAAGTACCATCTCTCCTGCCGGGAGTACGGTGATTTTCTGATCCGGCTGTTTGACCTGTGGTTTGCCGACCTGCAAAAGGGCAATTACGTCAGCATCCGCCACCTGGACAACTGGATGAGCATCCTGCTGGGCGAACGACCGGAGGTGTGCAGCATGACCGGCTGCTGCTCCGTTCAGTTCGTGGTGGAGGGAGACGGCGGTGTTTACCCCTGCGACTTCTACGTGCTGGACCAGTGGCGGATGGGCACTGTGGGCGAGCAGTCCTTTGCCCAGATGCAGCAGGGAGAGGTGGCCCAAGCCTTCATTCAGGCCTCCCTGCGGGTGCCGGAGGAGTGCCGGAAGTGCGGCCTGTACGGCATCTGCCGCAACGGCTGCCGCCGGGACCGGATGGCTCTGGAGGACGGGCGGCTGGAGCGGAATTTCTACTGCGAGGCCTACCGGGCGTTTTTCACCGCCAGAGGCCGCCAGCTGGAGCAGGCGGTGCGGCTGATCTTGGCGAGGCGCTCTTCCTACGGCGGCACATAATAACGGAAAAAAGAGGTTCCTGAAGCCATTTTGGCTTCAGGAACCTCTTTTCATATGGTATCAAAGTACCCAGGCGTTAAGGATCATCCACAATCCGCTGAGACCGATGATGATATAAGCGATGATGCGCAGCAGTTGGATGTTCAGCCGGTCTACCACCTTCAGTCCCAGCCACAGACCCACTCCCGCGCCCACCAGGCCGATGGCGCTCATTTGCAGCACTTCGGCGGTGACATAGCCGGAGGCGATCCGGCCGGCGGTATTGCCGATGCTGAGGATCAGGTAGAGGGTCTGGACGCAGACGATATACGTCTCCTTGTCATCCTGCACGGACAGCAGGTACAGCACCAGGGGCGGGCCGCCGGTGGAGAAGTAGCCGGAGAGGAGGCCGCCGCAGGCACCGGCAATGATGCCGTTGCGGGGAGTGGGGAGAATGTGGATCCGCTGCTGAAACAGCATGAAGTACAGGCTCAAACCCACCAGCGCGATGCCCAGCAGTCCCCGCAGGAAGGTCAGGGGAATGAACTGAATGGTGTAGATGGCCACGGTGCCGGCCACCAGTCCACTGAGGGCGGGCCAGAAGATCAGCCGCAGGTTCAGCTTTCGCCAGTACCGGAACAGGAAAAACAGGTTCGTCAGGGGGCCCAAAAGCCCGTTGGCGGAGGCGACCGCCGTCACCGGCAGAAACATACCGGCCACAGCCATGACCAAAATGCCAAAGCCGAAGCCCGCGGCGGTCTGCAAAAACTGCCCCAGCACACAGGCGATGAAATACAATGTCATTCGGGAGCCTTCTTTCTGATGTGATGGCCGAAAGGGGAAGTCCCTTTACAGCCCCAGCCGTTCATACTGCTCGGCGGGAGCCTGGTGGGCCTCCATGCAGGCTTTCAGCTTGCCCTCGTATTCCGCCAGCAGGGCCGGGTCCTGGAGGGGATGCTCCTGCTCGTAATCCGTCTCCTGGTCAAACAGGCAGGTCTCGCTGTTCTGCTCAGCGCGCTGGCTGTATTCCTGGGAGGGATTTTTGAAGTCAATGATGTCCGCCGGGAAACTGTACACCGGATAGTTGGTGTAGGGCAGAGAGGCGCCCGGACGGATCTTGCAGTAGTCCTCCGGCGCGATGCAGCCCACGCCGTAATACTGGCGTAGCGTGGTGGGGATGGCAGTGTAGACGTTCAGAGGGCGGTTCTCCGGCGTGGCGGCAGCCCGGAAATAGGTGCGCTTGCCGTCGGTATAGTTGACGCTCTTGCCGAAATACCCGTAGATGACGCCGTCCCGCAGGGAAGCCCGCTGGCCGGACAGCAGGGGAGCAAGGTCCCTGCCATGGATGGGGTAGTGGAGCTGGCCCATGTCCACGCCGAAATAGTTCAGCAGCGTGGGGAACATGTCGATGTTCTGGGTCAGGCCGGACACCCGGGCAGGCTGGTTCTGGACGCGGGGGTCCCATACCACCAGGGGGATGTGGAACACCTCATTGTAGGCGGGCATGTAGTTCTTGGCCATGTAGTCGTGCTCGCCCAGCATGTAGCCGTGGTCCGTGGTGAAGATCACCATCGTGTCCTTCCACATATCGTGGCGGTCCAGAACGTCCAGGATCTTGCCGATGTAGTGGTCCGTCATGGTCAGCAGCGCCTTGTAGCGGACGTTCAGGTGGCGGGTCTCCTCGTCGGTGAAAATATTCTTGCGGTATTCCGGCCAGTAGCAGGGCTGGCCCTCGTAAGTGTCTCCGGCTTCCTCCCGGTAGAGGTCGATGTATTTCTGGGGCACGTCAAAGGGCTCGTGGGGGTCAAAGCCCTCTACCCACAGCATGAAATTGTCGGCGTCGGCGTTCTTCTCCAGCCAGGCGGCGGCGTTTTTCATGGTCATGGGACTGGGGTACTCCTCCTCGGAGCGGAAGGCGCCGTAGGTCTCGTCATGCTCCCGGGAATAGATGCCCTTGTAGCCATCGGGGCGGGCGCAGTCCAGAATGCCGTTGGGGCCGGCGGGCATATTCAGGGAGTCAAACTCCTGGCCGCGGATCATTTCCCAGGAGGTGAAGTCATTCCAGTAGTTCTCGCCGCCCACGTGGAAGTAGAGATAGTGGTCCGTGACCATCCGGGTGTAGACATTGCGGGTCTTCAGCAGGGCCGGCAGCGTCTGGTCAAAGGGCTCGATGCCGCCCCAGGGCTTTTCCAGAAAGTTCAGGCGGCCGGTCATAATGTCCCGTCGGGCGGGCATACAGGGGGCGGAGCCGCACCAGTGGTTTTCAAACACGGTGCCTCTGGCGGCGATGCGGTCGATGTTGGGGGTGAGGGCGGGGGATTTGGAGCCGTATAGATTCAGGAAGCGGCGGTTGGTGCTGTCTGCCAGAATAAAGATCGCTTTCATGGTATCTGTCCTTTCCTGTTGTGTTGCGCCGGGTGGCGTTTCTGACGTGCTTTTATTATAATGCATACGAATCCAAAAACAAGAGGGCGGTAAAAAATTTTCTGTCTTTTTCAAGAAAAACGGAAAAATAAAGGACTGAAATTCAAAAAAACCGAGGAATTTTTCTTGTGCTCCCTGAAAACACATGGTATGATGACACTGAGAAATGAGATGCTGCATACGATGCCATTTGGAAGGGAGGCGCTGTCTGCCGTATGATCACATCCAAGGAGCTGGCCGCCCTGGCCGGCGTTTCCCAGTCCACAGTCTCCAGGTGCCTTAACGACAGCCCGCTGGTGTCGGAAAAGACCCGTGCGCGGGTGAAGGCCCTGGCGGAGCAGTACAGCTTCACCTTCAACAGCGCCGCCCGGGGCCTGAAGACCAATCGCAGCGGCGCCGTGGGCTATGTGTTTTCCGAGAACTTTGAGAGCTTCACCAAAAACGTGGCCCAGAGCACGCTGTATTACAGCATCCGCCAACAGCTGTACCAATACGAACTGGACCTGATCCCCATCTTCGACAACCATTTCCCCTCCGACAGCCGGGAAATGTCCAATATTGAGCAGTACATCCGCAACCGCCGGGTGGATGGCCTGGTGGTGAACCGGACCTCCCTGGATCCCCGGCTGCTGGAGCTGCTGTATCAGAACAAGATGCCCTGCATTTTCGTCTATGACCCGGATGACGGCGCACCGTATTCCTTTGTGATCGCCAGCAATCACATCCGCAGCGGGCAGCTGGTGGGGAACGCCTTTGCGGAAAAGGGATATGACCGCTTCATTGAGGTGCTGGGTATTGAGGGCCGGGCGGATGTGGCCCGCAAGCACGCCGGCTTTGTTTCCGCCCTGGAAGCCCACGGCCTTTCCATCTCCCCGGAGCGGATGTTTTATGGGAAGTACGACTTTGAAAGCGGCTACCAGATCGCCTCCCAGCAGATCAATGCGTTCCGGGAGGCCAACGCCTGCTTTGTCCACAATGACATCATGGCCCTGGGCGTGATGAAGGCCCTGCATGAACACAGCGTTCGTATCCCGGAGGACCTGGCCATCATCGGCCATGACAACATTGAGATGGCGGACTGGTTCTATCCCCGGCTGAGTACCATCAGCGTCAATTACGACCGGATATCCTCCCTCTGCGCCGACTGGATGGCGGAGGCGCTGCGGGATGAATCTGTGCTGCAGGAGGAACGGAAGGTCATCATCAACGGGGAACTGGTCATCCGGGACACGTTTTGACCCCTGCCGGAGGGTGGGCAGCCGCCCTCCGGACTGTGTTTTTCAAAAAACGCATACGAATGCATTTCACTGAAGAAGTGCGTTCCAACAGAAGATGATCGTATTCGAAAGGAGAAGATGCCCGCTATGAAAACGATTTTGATCCTGGTGGACAGCGTCAACCGCCGCTTTTTGAACTGCTACGGAGCGCAGGAGGCCGCCATCACGCCCAATCTTGACCGCCTGGCCGCCCGCAGCACCATTTTTGACAACCACTACTGCGGCTCCTCCCCCTGTATGCCCGCCCGGCGGGACATCATGACGGGCCGCCTGAATTTTCTGGAGCGCCCCTGGGGCGGCATCGAGGCCTTTGACCACACGGTGCAGAGCATTCTGGAAGACCACGGCGTGTTCAGCTGCATGATCACGGACCACTACCACTATCTGGAGACCGGCGGTGAGAATTACCTGCATCATTTTTCCGCCTGGCGCATGGAGCGGGGCCAGGAGAACGACCTCTATTACCACCACCCCGGCCCTTCCGGCTTTATTCCTCCGGAGGCGGCGCCGGCGCCCCGCTTTACCATTCCCACGCCCTACGCCCAAAGCCGCAGCCACTTCCACGACTCCGGCGACTATCCCACGCCCCGCACCTTTACCGACGCCGCCGGCTGGCTGGAGGAGAACCGGGAGGCGGATAATTTCCTGCTGTGGGTGGAGGGCTTTGACCCCCACGAGCCCTTCGATGTGCCGCGAAAGTATTTGGACCTGTATGGTGATACCTATACGGGGCCGGAGATCCTGTGGCCCAGGTATACCACCACGGAGCAGTACACCCCGGAGGAGGTGGCCCACCTGCGGCGGCGGTACAAGGCGCTGCTGACCATGACGGATGACTATCTGGGCAGGCTGCTGGATGTGCTGGACCGCTATGACATGTGGGAGGACACCCAGGTCATCTTCACCACGGACCACGGCTATATGCTGGGCGAGCACGGCTATTTTGCGAAAAACTATATGCCGGACTACAATGAGACGTACCATATCCCCCTGCTGTTCCACCGGCCCGGCCAGCGGGAAAGCGCCCGGGTGTCCGGCCTGACCCAGAACATCGACCTGTTCCCTACGCTGCTGGAGACCTACGGCATCCCGCTGTCCGTATGCCGCAACCCCATCCACGGCAGGAGCTTGTTCCCCCTGCTGCGGGGTGAAACGGACCATACCCGGGACGCCATTTTGTTCGGCCAGTTCGGCAAGACCGTCAGCATGACGGACGGCAAATACACGTACTTCCGCCGGGCGGTCCGGCCGGATAACCAGCCGCTGAATGTCTATGCTTCTATGCCCAGCACCCTGCTGCAATATTATGGCTATGAGAGCATCGACCCGGAGGAGTACAGCCACATCACCCTGGGGCACCTTCGCTGGACGCCCTTCCCCGTATACAAGATCCCCGCGGACTGCATCGACTGGCACAACGAGTCCCAGACCTTCCGGGAGCGGAACGCCTTTGTTCCCGGCAACATGCTGTTCGACAACCAGGCGGACTACGCCCAGGAGCATCCCATCCACGACGAGAACCTGGAGAGCCGCTATGCCGCCATGCTCCGCCGGCTGATGGAGCAGCACGACGCGCCTGACGAGCAGTTTGAGCGTCTGGGCCTGTGAGCTGTTATTCAAAAACCGCACTGTCCAACAGGACAGTGCGGTTTTGCGTTCTTATGCGAAGGTACAGAGGGGCCGCCGCTCACTGCTCCGCCAGGCTGTCCAGCCAGGCCCGGCCCACGGCGATCTGCCGGCGCACCTCCGACGGAGCGGTGCCGCCGAAAGACACCCGGGCGTCCACGCAGGAGGGAATGCTGATGTCGCCCAGAGATTCCTTGGTGACGCGGCTGTCGATGGCCTGGAGATCCTCCTGGGTCAGGTCCTCCAAATCGCAGCCCTTACCCTCGCAGGCCTTTACCATGCGGCCCACGATGGAGTGGGCCTCCCGGAAGGGGATGCCCTGCTTGGCCAGGTGCTCGGCGATATCTGTGGCGTTCAGGAAGCCCTTGCCCAGCTGCTTTTCGATTTGGTCCATGCGGAATTCTGTCTTGTCCAGCATTTTGGTGAAAATGTCAATGCTGGCCTTCCAGGTATCCACGGCGTCAAACAGGCTCTCCTTATCCTCCTGGAAATCCTTGTTGTAGGCCAGAGGGGTGCCCTTCATGACTGTCAGCAGCTGCATGAGATCGCCGTAGACCCGGCCCACCTTGCCCCGGATCAGCTCCGCCATGTCGGGGTTTTTCTTCTGGGGCATGATGCTGCTGCCGGTGCAGAAGCTGTCGTCGATGGCGATATAGGAGAACTCAGAGGAGTTCCACCAGGCGAATTCCTCCGCCCAGCGGGACAGGTGCATCATGGAAATGGAGGCGTCGCTGAGGAATTCCAGACTGTAATCCCGGTCACTGACGGCGTCCATGGCGTTTTCGCAGGGGGCGGCGAAGCCCAGCAGCCGGCTGGTGCAGTGACGGTCGATGGGCATGGTGGTCCCGGCCAGGGCGCAGGCGCCCAGGGGGTTTTGATCCATCCGTTCCAGTGTCTGTGTCAGCCGCTCGATATCCCGGCGGAACATCTGGAAATAGGCCATGAACACGAAGCCCAGGGTGATGGGCTGGGCGTGCTGCAAATGGGTGAAGCCCACGGTGATCTTGTCCGCGTACTTTTCCGCTTTTTCCAGGATGACGCTCTCCAGACAGCAGAGGCTGTTCAAGATCTCGCGGGTCTCCTTTTTCAGGTACAGCCGGGCATCCACCTGGCACTGGTCGTTGCGGCTGCGGGCGGTGTGGAGCTTTTTGCCCACCTCGCCGATGCGGGCGGTGAGACGGCTCTCGATGCCCATGTGGATATCCTCGTCCTCCACGGTGAATACGATCCTGCCGGCGGCAATGTCCGTTCGGATGGATTCCAGGCCGGCGATGATCTGGTCCCGCTCTCCTTCCGTGACGATACCCTGCTTGGCCAGCATGGTCACATGGGCGATGCTGCCGTCGATATCCTCGTTGTACATCCGCTGGTCAAAGAAAATGGATGCGTTGTATTTTTTCACAAGCTCATCCATATCCTTTTCAAATCTGCCGCCCCATAAGCTTGCCATGGCGTGTTCTCCTTTGTCGTTTTATTTCTGCTTTCGGGAAGATCCCCAATGGTCGTCACAGGCTGGCCGCAGCCAGCAATTTTGGATAATTATACATCGCACGTGAAAATTCGTCAACGCCTGACCGCGTATTTCCAGAGAGGACCTGCGCAAAGCGGGAAATCGAAATATTTTTAGCAAACCTGACAAAGATGCTGAGGCCTGCGGCGAGCTGTGCGATACTGTAAGGAACAGACTGTTGCCCGCGGCCGGTCTGTTCCCTGTCCGGGCCTGCCCGTGCTGCTGCATTACACGCCGAGGTTCCGGCTGGGCCGCCAGAGCGGAGTCGGTGACAAGAGAGGACTCCTGTGCGGAGATTTGTGTCTCATACGCCTTTTGGTAGTAGGACTTGAAGGCGTCGTCTTTTTTGCTCCAATTCTGGACGACGCCAGAAGCCGCGCCGAGGATGCCGCCCGCTACCGCGCCAACGGCAGCTCCTGGCAAGCCAAAAATTTCGCCGGCCATAGTCCCCATAGCTATGCCGCTGGCTGTCGAACTTAAGGCGGAAGAAAAAATGGTTCCAGCATCCGAACCCGCTAGACTAGCAACAGTTGCATTTGCGGCGTTTTGCAGTATGCTGCTTGCCAGATTAGCGGCGCCTACGTTTGCCAGTGAGTTGATGATAGACTGGGCTCCACTCGTGCCGCCAGCGGTATTCCCGGCTTTACTGAAAGCCTTGCCCGTTTTCAACATTTGCTTTTCAACGTTGGACGCTTCTTTGGATACGAGAGAAAGGTTGCGCCGGGCCTGCTCAAAGGTGATCTGTTTCTCCTTCAGAATCATCTCGCTGATTGCGTCACCTGTCGCGGCGAACTGCTTTTCAGCCGTTTTCAGCTCGGACTTTGCCTTGTCTGTATCTACTTTCAGAGTCGCTTTAGTTTTATTGAGGGCATTCAGCCTGGACTGCATGCCGTCCATATCCTTGGTAAAACGTTGGGCGGAGTCCCGCATGGTCTTCATAGCGGCGGAAAACTGATCTGTCGCCTTGATCACAATAGGGAAATCTGGCATCATATTCCTCCTTCCTATTGATTTTTAGGGGTTGATAATCTATACTTAAATAAAAGGATGTGAGCGTATGGATGGTAATAACAACTGGAATTTGTTCTATATCATTTTAGGTATTCTGATGGCAATTACTTTTCTTTTTTGGCTTCCACTCATGTTTGTGTAGAAGCTTTTCCTCTAAGGGAAAGGCTTCTATTTTTTTGCCTTCACAGACTTGGCCACCTTCACCTTGGCCTTGCCACGCATCCCCTTCATCTGTTCCGCCCGCTCGTTTGCCTCATGGGACGCCAGCGCGTAGACCAGGTCATGCCACCCCGTTTCCCCCTCCCACAGCGCCCGCAGATCCCGCAGGCCCCAGTGGTGGGCGGAAAACAGGTAGTACAGCAGGCCCAATTCTCCGTCGCCGCCGTCCCTGGCGCTGCCGAAAAAGGTGGACCTCAAGGACCTCGATGCGCTGACGGCGAAGACCCTGGAGAATCAATAAGGAGCCGGCGCTGCCGGTTCAGGCGGCAGCATCTGCTTGTTTTGTGGAAATGTTGCGCTTTTTGAAAAAAAGTTGTGTGTTTCCATGAATTTCGGCGGCGGCACTTGTAAGGCGGCGGGGAGAATGATAGAATTATTTCCAAAATGGGAATGAGTGACGGTTATTCCTGTTTATTTTGCACACGAACGTGTCGAAACAAAGGAGAATGTGGAATATGGCACTGAATAATTTTGACCAGATCGTGGAACGCGCCAAGCAGTCTCTCCGCAAGCAGCGGGTGGTCATTGCCGGAGCGGATTCGGAAAATATTCTGCTGGGCGCCTTTGAGGCCCAGGACGCCGGCTTTGCCTCGCTGACCCTGGTGGGCGAGGCTGAAAAGGTGGAGCCCATGCTGGAGCGGCTGGGGCTGAAGAACAAGCCGTACCGCATGGTGGCGACGCAGCCCGGCAACAACGTGGTCCAGGCCGCCGTCGACATTATCAACCGGGGTGAGGGCGATGTGCTCATGCGGGGCAACACCCAGACCCGCAGCTTCCTCATGCGCCTGCTGGACGAAAAGAATGGCCTGCGCACGGATAAGCGCCTGACCCACATTGACCTGGTGAGCATGCCGGAATATCCCAAGCTCATTGCCATTGGCGATGTGACCGTCACCATTGAGCCCACCCTGCAGCAAAAGAAGCAGATCATCCGGGACATGGTGGAGATGCTGGGCTCCATCGGCTACGAAAAGCCCAACATCGCCCTGCTGTCCATGGTGGAAAATGTCAGCTTCCATATGAAGGACACCGTGGAGGCCCAGCGCCTGGTGATGGAGCACGCGGAAAAGCCCATTGCCGACTGCAACCTGGTGGGCCCCATTGCCTACGACCTGATCCTGTCCAAGGAGGCCGCCCGGCTGAAGAATTACAACAATCCCCTTTGCGGCGAGTTTGACGGCATTGTGGTGCCCAGCCTGCTGGCCGGCAACCTGATCGTCAAGTGCTGGCAGATGCATGCCCACGCCAAGACCTGTGGCGTGGTCATCGGCGCCAAGGTGCCCGTGGCCCTCACCTCCCGCAGCGATGACAAGGAAGTGGCGTTCCTGTCCCTGGCCTTCTGCGCCGCCCTGAACCTGCAGGCGGAGCGCTGAAAACGTGAACATCCCTCCGGAGCTGTCTCGGTGCCGGTGAAGTGAGCCGTGGGTGAGAAGATCACCGCCGGCACCGCCAACACCACCTTCCGCCCGGACAGCACCCGCACCCAGATCGTCACCCTCCTGTATCACACTGCCCGATCAGTGGGAATCAAAAAGCGGCCTCCGCCCAAAGCTGGGCGGAGGCCGCTTTTTGTCTGCTGTTTACAGCCGGGTCACAACGGGGATGACCATGGGGCTGCGCTTGGTGGTCTTGAACAGATAACTGCTGATGGCGGACTTTACGGCGCCCTTCAGCTCTCCGTCGTCCCGGCTGCGCTTGCGGGACACGGTGTCGGCGGCGTCCATGGCCACAGCCTGGAGCTCCTTCATCAGGTCCCCGGATTCCTTCACGTAAATGAAGCCCCGGGTGATGATCTCCGGCTCGCAGAGGAGGGCACCGTCGTGGCTGGAAACGGGCATGACCACCACCACCATGCCATCCTCGGCCAGGCGCTTGCGGTCCCGCATGACCACGGCGCCCACATCGCCCACACCGGAGCCGTCCACGTACACCTCGCCGCTGGGCACGGTGCCATTGATCTTCAGGGTCTTGGTGGTCAGCTCAATGACAGAGCCGTTGTCGGCGATGGCGATGTGATTGCGGTCCATGCCCATCTGCTGTGCCAGCTGGCTGTGGATCTGCAGCATCCGCTGCTCACCGTGGAGGGGAACAAAGAAACGGGGCTTTGTCAGAGCGTGGATGATCTTCAGCTCCTCCTGACAGGCGTGGCCGGAGACGTGGAGAATGTCCGCCCGGTCATAAATGACCTTTACGCCCTTGCGGAACAGCTCGTTGATGACCCGGCTCACCGTCACCTCGTTGCCGGGAATGGCGGAGGCGGAGATGATGACCTTGTCGCCGGCTCCCAGCTCCACCTGCTTGTGGGTGGAGAAGGCCATGCGGTACAGGGCGCTCATCTCCTCGCCCTGGGAGCCGGTGGTGACGATGACCTGCTTGTTTTTGGGCAGGCCCTTGATCTTGTTGATGTCCATGAGGGTGTTTTTGGGCACCTTCATGTAGCCCAGCTCTGTGGAGACCTTCATCATGTTCTCCATGGACCGGCCGGTGACGGCCACCTTCCGCCCGCACTGGGCGGCGGCGTCCAGCACCTGCTGGATGCGGTGGACATTGGAGGCGAAAGTGGTGACGATAATACGCTCGTCGCAGTTCTGGAACTGGCGGGTGAAGGTGGCGCCCACGGTTTTTTCCGAGGGGGTGAAGCCGGGGCGCTCTACATTGGTGGAGTCGGCGCACAGGCAAAGGACCCCTTCCTTGCCCAGCTCGCCGAAGCGGGCCAGGTCGATGACCTCCCCGTCGATGGGGGTGGAGTCGATCTTGAAGTCGCCGGTGTGGACCACGGCGCCCATCTTCGTGTGGATGGCGAAGGCCACGGAGTCGGCGATGGAGTGGTTCACATGGATGAACTCCACGGTGAACTTGCCGGCCCGGACGGTTTTGCCGGGCTCCACTGTGATGAGCTTTGTGCTTTTCACCAGGCCGTGCTCCTCCAGCTTCAGCTTGATGAGGCCGGCGGTGAAGCGGGTGCAGTAAATGGGCATATTCACCTGCTTGAGCACATAGGGGATGGCGCCCACGTGGTCCTCGTGGCCGTGGGTGATGAACAAGCCCCGGATGCGGGCGCGGTTTTTGATGAGATAGCTGACATCGGGGATGATGAGGTCAATGCCGTACATATCATCCCCGGGGAAAGCCATGCCGCAGTCCACCACGATGATCTCGCCTCCGTACTCATAGGCGGTCATGTTTTTGCCGATCTCGTTCAGACCGCCCAGAGGAATGATCTTCAGTTTTTCTGCCATAGTATTGAAATACTCCTTTTCGTAATACATAAAACGTATGTAGTGTTTCTCACAGGCAGCACAAAATGACGAAAAGGGACGCGGCGGCGCCCAAAAAGGCGCACCAAAGAAAGACGCCCGTGCCCCGGCCGGCCCCGTTTCGCCGACAGGAGGATGGTGACGCCATTTTGGCTGTTCACTGTGAAATTATGTTCTATTTGACCGGAGCGGAAAGCACAGTCCGGACCGGTGAAATACTGAAAAAAGCGGAGAAGCAGCTGCTCCTCGACGCAGTTGTCAATATAGTATAGCACAAGAAACCGGATTTGTATACATTTTTCTTTTCACCGTCCCCGCTATACAAATATCCGCTTGACATCTTACGGAAATGTGTTATTATGTGTGCGTTAACAGATGGAAGGGGGAACGGATATGCGGGCGACCATCAAGATGATCGCGGAAAAGGCCGGCGTGTCCATCGGCACGGTGGACCGGGTGCTTCACGACCGGCCATATGTGAAGGCCGAGGTGCGGGAGCGGGTCCTCCGGGTGATGGAGGAGCTGGATTACCGCCCCAACCACATGGCCAGCGCCCTGGCCACCAGCGGCACACCCCGGCGCTTTGCCGTGGTGCAGCCCACCTGGGATGGATATGTGGGCCGGGCCATTTCCCTGGGCATTTACCGCTTTCGGGAGGAGCGCAGGGATTACAACCTGCACATCGCCGTGGAGGAATATCCCCTGGGGGACACGGAGGCCTGCCTGGCCATTCTGGACCGTTTGGCGGCGGAGGGCGTGGACGGCGTGGCCCTGTGCGCCTCTGATACCGAGGCGGCGCGGAAAAAGCTCCAGGAGCTGGCGGAGCGTCATATTCCCGTGGTGACCTTCAATTCGGACATCACCGGCGCCCAGCGGCTTTGCTATGTGGGGGAGGACGCCCACCGGGCCGGACGCATCGCCGGCGAGATCGCCTCCAAATTCTGCCGCCCCGGTGACCGGATGCTGCTGGTTTACGCCGGACCGGAGTATGTCAGCCACAAGGCCCGGGTGGACGGCTTTACGGAACGGCTGGAGGAGCTGGGCTTTTCCGAAAGTGATTTCCGGGTAGCCATCACCCGCAACGACTATGACCTGACGCTGGCGGCGGTGAGCCGCGCTCTGGAGGAGGAGCCGGAGCTAAAGCTGGTGTATATGGCCAACCTCAGCGTGCCGGCCTGTGTGGTAGCCGTCCGCCGTGGAGGGAAGGAGGGCCAGGTCCGGGTCCTGGCCCACGACGGCAGCCCGGAGATCCGTGCCTTTTTGCAGACGGGGCAGGTGGATTTCAGCATCGACCAAAACCTTACCTATCAAAGCTACCAGGCGCTGTCCGTGCTGTTTCAGATGGTGCTGGAGCATAAGCCGCCGGAACAGGAATTTTTCTATCCGGCCAGCCCGATCTTAAACGCGGAGACCATATAATGCCAAAGCGGGGACGCGGGTCCCCTGCCTTTGGGGAAAATCTGTGTACGCACACGGAATGGGAGGAACGATCATGAATGAAAAGACCGCCGTCTCCGGACGTCTCTTCACGGCGCCGGTGCTGGCCCTGATGGCCCTGGGCTTTGCGCTGGGGTCCTGTGAGTATGTGGTGGTGGCCATCCTGCCGGACATCGCCGAGGGGCTGAATGCCTCCCTGGGGGCCGCCGGCAAGCTGGTGGGTATGTTTGCCGCGGGCTATGCCGTGGGCACGCCCATCGTCACCGCAGCCACGGGTCGGGTGCCCCGGTTTCGCCTTTTAATGGTGCTGATGTGCCTTTTCCTGGTGGCCAACGCCATGAGCATGCTGGCACCGAACCTGTGGGTGCTGTATGCCGCCCGGGCACTGGCGGCGGTGATCACCGGCACGCTGACGGCGGTGGCGCTGCTGTTCGTGGGCGAGGTGACGCCGCCGGAGCATACGGCTAAGGCGGTGTCCATGGTCTACGCGGGCATGTCTCTGGCAACGGTGGTGGGCAATCCGCTGAACAAGACCATCTGCCGTCTGCTGGGGTGGCGGGCGGCTTTCGCGGTCATTTTGACGGTGGGTGTCCTGCTGCTGCCGGTGCTGCTCCGGACGCTGCCCCGCAGCAGCACCTCCGCCGGGGGAGACGGATTTTTCAGACAGTTTACGGTGCTGCGTGACCGGCGCTATTCCCTGTGCGTGCTGATGACCATTGCATGCTATGCCGCCACGTATGTGGTCTATACCTATCTGACTCCCATTCTGACAGATGTCCTGGGAGTGGGAGAGACCGCCGTCAGCCCGCTTTTGATGGTGGTGGGTCTTTGCTGTGTGACCAGCAACCTGCTGGCCGGTTGGCTGGGAGAGCGGGGCGGCATTTCCAAAACGCCGGTGGTGCTGGCCATGCAGGCCGTGCTGTTTTTTGCCATGCCCTTCCTGCTGCGGGGCCGCTGGTCGGGGATCATCTCCGTGCTGGGGATGTGCCTTTTGATGTATGTCATCAGCACGCCGGTCCAGGTCCATGCACTGGCCCTGGCAAAGCGGGAACACCCCTATGCCGTGAACCTCTGCGCCTCCACGCTTTCGGTGGCGGGCAATATCGGCATTGCGCTGGGGTCCTTTGCCAGCAGTGAGTTGCAGGCAGCGGTGGGTATGGAGCACCTGGGTTTTCCGGCCGCGGCGGTGGCGCTGGCGGGACTGGGGCTGAACCTTTGGCTGCTGCGGGCCTGCCGGCGGGGGTAGAACACATCTTTCCAAAAAAGCGGTGCCGGGCAGGCACCGCTTTTTCGTCTTTTTCCATTGCGTGAATCCTGCAAAAATGCTATACTTATAAAATCTATCAGTATGCGCACCGGAAAACGGGATAAAGGAGACTTTGGAATGAGCAATAAAAAACTCTCCCGCCTGCTGGAGCCCAATTTACAGCTGTATTTTCTGTGTATGGCCGCCTTCTGCGCTGCCACGGCCACGGTGAGTCCCCTGCTGGCCCTGGCGGAAGGCTGTGCCACACTGGGACTGTATGTTTATTTCACCAAGTCCAACAAGAAACGGCGCCAGGGGGTCCTTCAGTATATCGATCATCTGACTGGCAGTGTGGACACCGCCAGCAAATCCACCCTCATCAATTCCCCTTTGCCCATCATGGTCTTCCGGCCGGACACCGGCGAGATCATCTGGAGCAATGAAAATTTCCTCCAGCTGGCCGGCGTGCGGGAGCATCTGTTTGAAATGCGGGTGGATGACACCGTGCCGGACCTCCCCGTCCAGTGGCTGCTGGAGGGAAAGCAGGAGTGTCCCGACCGAGTGGATATGAACAGCCGCCGATTCCGGGTGTACGGCAGTCTGGTGCGGGCCCGGGGCCGGGGCGGCGAGCAGAATCTGGTGGCCACCACCTACTGGGTGGATACCACCGAGGCCGATGAGCTGCGGGAACGATACACGGCGACCCGCCCCGTGGTGGCCATCCTCATGATCGACAACTACGATGACCTGATGAAGGCCTGCGCCGATACCCAGCGCAGCGCTGTGCTGGCCCAGATCGACGAAAAGCTCAACAGCTGGGCCTCCTGGGCCGGCGGCCCCCTGCTGAAGACGGAGCGGGACCATTACCTGTTCATCTTTGAGGAGCAGCACTACGAGCATTTCGCGGCGGAGCGGTTCTCCGTGCTGGACGCCATCCGGGACATCAAGGTGGGTGAGGGCGTCCACCCCACGCTGTCCATCGGCGTGGGCAAGGACGCGGACACCATGGCGGAGCTGTATAAAAACGCCAATTTGTCCGTGGAGATGGCCCTGAGCCGGGGCGGCGACCAGGCGGTGGTCCGCAACAAGGTGGACTTTGAGTTTTACGGCGGCCGGGCCAAGACCACGGAAAAGCGGACGAAGGTAAAGTCCCGGGTCATGGCCAACGCCCTCAGTGAGCTGGTGATGGATGCCGCGGAGATCTACATCATGGGCCACAGCTTCGCGGACATGGACGCCGTGGGCGCCGCGGCGGGTCTTTGCTGCGTGGCCCGGAAGCGTGGCAAGCGGGCGCAGATCGTCATCGACGAGGAGCACAACGCCGCCCAGCCGCTGCTGAAAAAGCTGAAAGCCCTGCCGGAGTACGAGGATGTGTTCCTCTCCGGCGGAGAGGCCTTTTTGAAGATGCAGCCCGGTGCCCTTTTGATCGTGGTGGATACCAACCGTCCCGACATGGTGGAGAGCCCCCAGCTGCTGGAGTCCTGCAACCGGGTGGCCGTTATCGACCACCACCGCCGGGCCGCCAGCTATATCGAAAACGCAGCCTTCAGCTTCCACGAGCCCTACGCCTCCTCCGCCTCAGAGCTGGTGACGGAGCTTTTGCAGTATCTGGTGGAGCCGGCGGACCTCCTGCGGGAGGAGGCGGAGTCCCTGCTGGCCGGCATCGTGCTGGATACGAAGCACTTTACTCTCCGCACCGGCGGCCGCACCTTTGAGGCGGCGGCGTTCCTGCGGCGGGGCGGCGCGGACACCACCGATGTCCAGCGCCTGTTCCAAAACGACCTCAGCGAGATGGTCTCCCGGTACGACATCATTCGCCGGGCGGAGATGTATCGGGATTGCTTTGCCATCGCCGTGATCCCCCAGGACGGTGTGGACCGGGTGGCGGCCGCCCAGGCGGCGGACGAGCTGCTGGGGCTCAAGGGCGTGAAGGCCTCCTTCGTGCTGTTCCGCAATGGGGAGGATGTGCAGATGTCCGCCCGCTCCCTGGGCGAGATCAACGTACAGGTCATCCTGGAGGCTTTGGGCGGCGGCGGCAATTCCACCACCGCCGGTGGCCGTGTGGAAAACGGCGACCCGCTGACCGTGCGGGGGCAGCTGACCGAGGCCATTGACGCGTATTTTGAAAAATAAGGAAAGGGATCGCGCCATGAAAAAATTTCTTTCAACCTTTGCCGTCTGTCTGGTCCTGGTGGAGAGTTTCATCTTCTTTGGCGGCTGGCAGCTCTTTGACTTTAACAGACACTGGTACCTGGCCGGTGGCTCCGTTGCACTGCTCCTTGCGATTTTTGCCAGTGTTTGGGAGCGTCAGGATCAGCGTTTGAGCGCGTTGGAAGAACAAATCAAAGAATTAGAAAATCAAAAGGAGAAACAGCAATGAAAGTGATTTTACAGCAGGATGTGAAGGGTCAGGGCAAGAAAGGCCAGATGGTGGAGGTATCCGAGGGCTATGCCCGCAATTTCCTCCTGCCCCGGAAGCTGGCCATCGCCGCCACTGCCGATGCCATCAACACGATGAATCTGAAGGAAAAGGCCCGCAGGGCCGAGGAGGCCCGCCAGAAGGCGGAGGCCGAGGCCACCGCCGAGAAGCTGAAGGAGTGCATGGTGAAGCTCACCGCCAAGGCTGGCAGCGGCGGCCGCCTGTTCGGCGCCGTCACCACCAAGGAGATCTCCGAGGGCCTGAAGGCCCAGTTCAGCATCGACATCCCCAAGCAGAAGCTGGTGCTGGACGATCCCATCAAGTCCTTCGGCAGCTACCAGGTGAAGGCCAAGCTGGGCTTTGAGGTGGTGGGCACTGTGTATGTGTCCGTGTTCGAGGAAAAGTGAGTTTTTCATGAAAACCCATCGGAGGTGAAGGCCCATGGCAAATGAGGACCTGCTGCTGCGGCAGATGCCCCACTCCCTGGAGGGCGAGCAGGCCGTGCTGGGCTCCATGCTCATCGACTCTGAATGTGTCAAGGATGTGATGGACAAGCTGCGCCCGGCGGACTTCTATCTGCGGCAGAACCGGGAGATCTTTGAGACCATCTATTCCATGTTTTCCTATGCCCGGCCCATTGACGGCATCACCGTCTGCGAGGAGATGCAGAAGGCCGGCATCTATGACGAGAATACCACCCGATCCTACCTGGCCCAGCTGATGGAGATCACCCCCACCAGCGCCAACGTTATGGAGTATGTGGCCATTGTCCGGGATAAGGCCCTGCTGCGGGGCGTGGCCCAGGCGGCGGCGGAGATCACCGCTCTGGTCCAGGAGGGCGTGGGCGAGGCCGGGGACATTCTGGAGATGGCGGAGCAGAAGGTGTACGCCGTCCGCCGGGGACAGAGCGCCCAAGACATGGTGCCGCTGCGGCAGGTGTTGCCGGAGGTGTTGGACCGCCTCAGCGAGATGAGCGAGAGTGAAAACCACCTGCCGGGCCTTTCCACCGGCCTTTCCGCCGTGGACCAGAAGATCACCGGCCTCAACAAGTCGGACCTCATCCTGCTGGCCGCCCGTCCCGGCATGGGCAAGACCTCTTTCGCGCTGAACATCGCCCTGAACGTGGCCAAGAGCACCCAAAAGACCGTGGCGGTGTTCTCTCTGGAAATGTCCCGGGAGCAGCTGGCCATGCGCCTGTTGTCCTCCGAGGCCTGCGTGGAAAATAACCGCTTGAAGACCGGCTCCCTCCGGGAGACGGACTGGGAGAAGATCGCCGGTGCCGCCACGATACTGAACAAGGTGGATATCCGCATCGACGACAACCCCATGCTGTCCGTGGCGGACATGAACGCCAAGTGCCGCCGTCTGGACAATCTGGGGCTGGTGGTCATCGACTATCTGCAATTGATGACCTCCGCCGGCGGCAAGGGCGGAGGCGAGAGCCGTCAGCAGGTGGTCAGCGATATGTCCCGAATGCTGAAGATCATGGCCAAGGAGCTGAACATCCCCGTCATCTGCCTGAGCCAGCTTTCCCGCGCCAATGAAAAGCGGGATGACAAGCGGCCCATGCTGTCGGACCTCCGGGAATCCGGCGCCATTGAGCAGGACGCGGATATCGTTCTGTTTTTGTACCGGGACGACTATTATAATGAGGACTCGGAAAAGCACAACATCGCCGAGTGCATCGTGGCCAAGAACCGTCACGGCGAGACCGGCAAGGTGGAGCTGCGGTGGATGCCGGAGTACACCACCTT
>JAETPK010000144.1 GCA_021771265.1 Oscillospiraceae bacterium | reverse complement strand
GACAAGATCTGCGACCAGATCTCCGACGCTGTCCTGGACGCTATCCTGGCCCAGGACCCCCAGGGCCGCGTGGCCTGCGAGACCACGGCCTGCACCGGCCTCATCCATGTCATGGGCGAGATCACCACCAGCTGCTATGTGGACATCGCCAAGATTGCCCGGGAAGTGGTCCGGGATATCGGCTATGACCGGGGCAAGTACGGCTTCGACTGTGACACCTGCGGCGTTATCACCTCCATCGACGAGCAGTCCGCCGACATCGCCCTGGGCGTGGACAAGTCTCTGGAGAGCAAGAGCAGCGCCGCCGCCGAGCTGGGCGAGGGCGCCGGCGACCAGGGCATGATGTTCGGCTATGCCTGCGATGAGACTCCGGAGCTGATGCCGCTGCCCCTGTCCCTGGCCCAGAAGCTGTGCAAGCGCATGGCCGAGGTCCGCAAGAGCGGCCTTCTGAATTACATGCGCCCCGACGGCAAGAGCCAGGTCACTGTGGAGTACGATGAAAATAACCGCCCTGTCCGGGTGGACACTGTGGTCATCTCCACCCAGCACAACCCCGATGTCACCCTGGAGCAGATTCGCCAGGATATGATCGAGCAGGTGGCAAAGGTGGTCATCCCCGCAGATATGCTGGATGAGAACACGAAGTATTATGTTAATCCGACCGGTCGCTTCGTCAAGGGCGGTCCCGCGGCGGACGCCGGCCTCACCGGCCGCAAGATCATCGTGGATACATACGGCGGCAGCGCCCCCCACGGCGGCGGCTGCTTCTCCGGCAAGGACCCCACCAAGGTGGACCGCTCCGCGGCCTACGCCGCTCGCTGGGTGGCCAAGAACATCGTGGCCGCCGGCCTTGCCCGCCGCTGCCAGGTGGAGCTGGCCTACGCCATCGGCGTGGCCCAGCCTGTCAGCATCCTGGTGGACACCTTCGGCACCGGAACGGTCAGCGATGACAAGCTGGAGGCAGCCGTCCGCAAGGTGTTTGACCTGCGGCCCGCGGCCATCATCCGCTGCCTGGACCTGCGCAAGCCCATTTACCGCCAGCTGGCCGCCTACGGCCACATGGGCCGGGAGGACCTGGGCGTGGCCTGGGAGAAGACGGACCGGGTGGAGGCACTGAAAGCCGCCGTGGCGGAGCTGTAAGCATTCAAAAATCAGGAAAACCGCTGCTTCAAGCAGCGGTTTTCCTTTTCCAGACATTGCACGACGGTGTGCTGTCGAAACCGGACAGACTATGGCCGGAGGTGAAAATCATGGACCATGAATTTCCCGGCTATCTCTGTCTGACGGATCTTTTGGACCAGGATCTGTCCGCCTATGAATTTTTCCAGACTCTGTCGCCGGAGGAGCAGAGCGGCCTGCGCCGGTATGACAGCGAGATCGCCACATTTTCAGAGCTCCAGGCCCGGGCAGCCCGCCTGCGGGCGGAGGGACAGCCCCTGTGGTAGAAAAAACATCCCCGGAAAGCTCCGGGGATGTTTTTCATTTTCCAAAATAAGCGGTCAGGATCTCCAGGGCCTCCTCCCGCAGGACGCCACCGGTCACGGCGGGCTGGTGGTCAGACCGGCTGAATACGATTTGACAGCATTCGCTGCCCTCATGCCCGAAAATGCGGCAAAGGTCGATGTCGCTGGCACCGTATACCAGGCGGCCAAGCTTTGTCCACACCATGGCGCCGCAGCACATGAAGCAGGGCTCGCAGCTGGAATAGAGGGTGTAGTCCCGCAGGTCCGTGATGCCGGTGTCGTGGCAGAACCGCCGCA